>JAISTJ010000022.1 GCA_031272655.1 Tannerella sp. | reverse complement strand
CAACAAATATACGGACTTATTTTCAAACCACAAAATTAAAAAATGCAACTCGTCGAAAAATATTCCGCATTTTTTGACAAAATAAATGTTAAAATGTCGGGATACCCGAGAAAAATCGGTATGAATGGGTTTATTGATTAGATTGCTTCGTACCTCGCAATGACGGGTACAGGTGAGATCTGGATTGCTTCGTACCTCGCTTCTTCTTTTTCGCTTGCGGAAAAAATGACGGGACCTCTTAATTCTCAATTCTTAATTCTTAATTCTCAATTCTCAATTCTCAATTCCCAATTCTCAATTCCCTGAAAAAAACCCCTGACAAGTTTGGATTTCTTGTCAGGGGGGAGTTATGAGACTGCTTCAATGAAGCCAAAACAGATTAGACCACCTCCATTTTTATCAGGTCGGTGGTTTCGCGGTCGCGGTCGCGACTGCGGGAACGGGAGTTACGCTCGAACTCATCCTTCAAGCCTACTATCAGCCGATCGAACTCGCGCTGACCGGTGCCGGCAGGTATCAGGTGTCCGCAGATGACGTTCTCTTTCAGGCCTTCAAGGTAATCAACCTTGCCGTTAATAGCGGCTTCGTTGAGGACTTTGGTAGTCTCCTGGAACGAAGCGGCCGACATCCAGCTCTGCGTCTGCAAAGCGGCGCGGGTTATACCCTGAAGTATCTGATTAGTAGTGGCGGGAATGGCATCGCGCACCTCTACAAGCTTCATGTCGCGACGTTTCAGCTGGCTGTTCTCATCGCGAAGCTTGCGGGCGGTAACGATCTGACCCGGATGCAGGTTCTGCGATTCTCCCGAATCTATCACAACCTTTTTGCCCCAGATACGGTCATTCTCATCCATCACTTCGAGCTTGTCAACTACCTGCTGCTCAAGGAACCGCGTATCTCCCGGATCAACCACTTCAACCTTGCGCATCATCTGACGCACAATGACCTCGAAATGTTTGTCGTTGATCTTAACGCCCTGCAGGCGGTAAACGTCCTGCACCTCGTTAACGATATATTCCTGAACAGCCGTAGGCCCTTTGATTGCAAGGATGTCGGCAGGTGTGATAGCGCCGTCGGAGAGAGGCATACCGGCGCGTACATAGTCGTTTTCCTGCACAAGCAGCTGTTTCGACAGCGGCACCATATATTTCTTCTCTTCGCCAAGCTTTGAAGTAACGATAACTTCGCGGTTTCCGCGTTTGATCTTTCCGAAAGTAACCTCGCCGTCAATCTCGGACACGATAGCCGGGTTTGACGGGTTACGCGCCTCGAAAAGCTCGGTTACACGCGGCAGACCGCCCGTGATATCGCCCGTCTTACCGACAGAGCGCGGTATCTTCACGAGCACCTCGCCCGTCTTTATACTGTCGCCCTCAGCTTTTGTCAAGTGAGCGCCCAGTGGTAATGAGTAGTTCTTTAGCGGATTCTTCTTATTATCAACGATAAACGCAGATGGCGCTTTCGTCTTGTCTTTCGACTCAATGATAATCATCTCTTTCAGACCTGTCATCTCGTCGCTTTCAATCTTGTAGGTAACATTTTCTTCCATACTCTCGAAAGCGATGACGCCGTCTGCTTCGGCGATGATTACGGCATTGAACGGGTCCCATTCCATTATCTTGTCGCCTTTTGAAACCTTGTCGCCGTTAGCGAAAAACAGTTTGGCGCCGTAAGGAATATTACCGTTATGAAGCACAATCTTCGTATTCGGCTCAATGATACGCATTTCCGCAAGACGACTAACAACCACGTTGCAGTTGTCGGTTTCGGAATAAACGGTGCGAAGCTCGTCTATTTCGAGCGTGCCGTCGTATTTTGAAATGAAACTGTTCTCGGTAGCGATATTTGAAGCTATACCTCCGACGTGGAACGTACGGAGTGTCAGCTGGGTGCCCGGCTCGCCGATAGACTGCGCCGCGATGACGCCGACTACCTCGCCTTTCTGAACCATCTGGCCTGTAGCTAAATTACGTCCGTAGCACTTGGCGCAGACGCCTTTCTTCGATTCGCAGGTCAAAACCGAACGTATTTCAACGCTCTCAATCGGCGAATCTTCAATAGCCTGAGCCTCAATCTCGCGAATCTCTTCACCGGCTTTGACGATAAGCTCGCCGGTGATAGGATGAATAACGTCATGAACCGACACACGACCGAGAATCCTGTCAGAAAGCGATGCAATCACTTCCTCGTTGTTCTTCAGCGCCGTACATGTCAGGCCGCGAAGGGTGCCGCAGTCGTCCTCGTTCACTATCACATCGTGTGAAACGTCCACAAGGCGACGGGTCAGGTAACCTGCATCGGCAGTCTTTAAAGCCGTGTCAGCCAGACCTTTACGGGCGCCGTGAGTAGAGATAAAGTACTCCAACACCGATAAACCTTCCTTAAAGTTCGACAAGATAGGGTTCTCAATAATTTGACCTCCCTCGCTGCCCGACTTCTGCGGTTTAGCCATCAGTCCGCGCATACCGGACAGCTGGCGTATCTGCTCTTTCGAACCACGCGCTCCGGAATCCATCATCATATAGATAGAGTTAAACCCGTCATTATCAGAACTTAACTTATCTATCAATATCTTCGACAAACGACCGTTGACATGCGTCCACGTGTCAATTATCTGGTTATAACGCTCATTATTAGTGATAAAGCCCATGCTGTAGTTTGATATAATCTGCTCAACTTCATCATAGCCCTCTTTAACGAGCTGTTCTTTTTCGGCAGGAATAACGACGTCTGCAAGGTTGAACGACAACCCGCCCTTGAACGCCATGTGATAGCCGAGATTCTTGATGTCATCAAGGAAGATACAAGTCCGCGCTATTCCGCAGGTCTTTATCACATCGCTGATAATATCGCGCAAAGTCTTCTTGCCAAGCACTTCATTAACGAAGCCTACCTCTCTGGGTATGAACTCATTAACTAACAAGCGGCCGACGCTTGTCTCAACCGTATGTTTATAATATTTGCCGTTTTCGTCAATATCATTCACGAGTACTTTTATAACTGCGTGAATATCAACCTTTCCCTCGTTATAGGCTATTGTCGCCTCTTCTGGTCCGTAAAACGACATCCCTTCGCCCTTCATGCCCGGACGGGTCTTAGTGATATAGTACAGTCCGAGCACCATATCCTGCGACGGCACCGTGATAGGCGCTCCGTTAGCGGGATTGAGGATGTTATGGGAAGAAAGCATCAACATCTGGGCTTCGAGGATAGCCTCGTTGCCGAGCGGAAGGTGGACAGCCATCTGGTCGCCGTCAAAGTCGGCATTGAACGCCGTACAAGCTAACGGATGAAGCTGGATAGCTTTACCTTCAATCATTTTCGGCTGGAACGCCTGAATACCGAGACGGTGAAGCGTCGGGGCGCGGTTGAGCAACACGGGATGTCCTTTCATCGCGTACTCCAAAATATCCCATACAACGGCTTCCTTGCGGTCAACAAGTTTTTTTGCCGACTTAACGGTCTTAACTATTCCGCGCTCTATTAACTTCCTGATAATGAACGGTTTATAAAGCTCAGCAGCCATATCTTTCGGGATACCGCACTCGCCCATTTTAAGTTCGGGGCCAACAACGATAACCGAGCGGGCTGAATAGTCCACACGTTTACCGAGCAGGTTCTGGCGGAAGCGTCCCTGTTTACCTTTCAAAGAATCGGAAAGCGACTTCAGCGGACGGTTTGCCTCCGATTTTACAGCGCTCGACTTGCGGGAGTTATCAAACAGGGAATCAACGGCTTCCTGAAGCATACGTTTCTCGTTCCTTAAGATTACCTCCGGCGCCTTGATGTCAATAAGCCTTTTGAGGCGGTTATTACGTATAATAACGCGGCGGTAGAGGTCATTGAGGTCAGAAGTGGCGAAACGGCCTCCGTCGAGCGGCACTAACGGGCGCAACTCGGGCGGGATGACGGGCACAACTTTCACAATCATCCATTCCGGACGGTTGTTTGCTTTCGAGGCTCGGAACGATTCCACAACCTGAAGGCGTTTCAGAGCCTCATTTTTGCGTTGCTGAGACGTATCGGTCATCGCATGGTTGCGGAGATCATACGACAATTTGTCGAGGTCGAGCCTGCACAGCAGGTCATAGATAGCCTCCGCCCCGATCTTGGCGATAAACTTGTTCGGGTCGAGGTCGTCGAGCAATTGGTTGTCTTTCGGCAGGCTGTCAAGCGCCTGCAGATATTCTTCTTCCGAGAGGAGGTCGTTGTTGGCGAGATTCTCGGCAGCGCCTTTCTGAATGACGATATACCTTTCGTAATATATTATCGAATCAAGTTTTTTTGTCGGCAGCCCAAGCAGATAACCTATTTTGTTGGGCAGCGTGCGAAAATACCATATATGCGCCACAGGCACAACGAGATGGATATGACCGGTGCGTTCGCGGCGGACTTTCTTTTCGGTTACCTCCACGCCGCATCGGTCGCAAACTATGCCTTTGTACCTGATACGCTTGTACTTACCGCAATAACACTCGTAATTTTTGACCGGTCCGAAAATGCGCTCACAAAACAAACCGTCGCGTTCGGGCTTGTATGTGCGATAATTGATCGTCTCGGGCTTCATCACTTCACCGAATGAACTTTCAAGAATTTCTTCCGGTGAAGCAAGTCCGATTGTGATTTTCGTAAAGTCAGTCTTTATTTTTGAATCTTTTTTGAATGCCATAATTTCCTTATTTACAAAGTGTTAATTATTCCATAGTGAAACTCAGACACAGACCTCGCAGTTCGTGTAAAAGTACATTGAGGGATTCGGGAATGCCCGGTTTCGGCATCGGATCGCCTTTGACGATAGCCTCGTATGCCTTTGAGCGACCTACCACGTCGTCCGACTTCACGGTAAGTATTTCCTGAAGGATATGTGAAGCGCCGAAGGCTTCGATAGCCCAGACCTCCATTTCCCCGAACCTCTGGCCTCCGAATTGCGCTTTACCGCCGAGCGGCTGCTGGGTGATAAGCGAGTACGGACCGATAGAGCGTGCGTGCATCTTGTCATCAACCATGTGTCCTAACTTGAGGAAGTACGTAACTCCCACAGTAGCAGGCTGGTCGAAACGTTCGCCGGTGCCGCCGTCATAGAGGTACGTCTTGCCGTAGCGCGGAATACCGGCTTTGTCAGTCCACTTGTTGAGGTCGTCAATCGAAGCGCCGTCGAAAATCGGTGTGGCGAACTTCTCGCCGAGCACATTGCCCGCCCAGCCGAGAACAGCCTCGAAAATCTGACCCAGATTCATACGCGAAGGCACGCCAAGCGGGTTAAGACAAATATCTACAGGAGTCCCGTCCTCAAGGAACGGCATGTCTTCCTGACGTACTATCTTTGAAACGATACCCTTGTTGCCATGACGTCCGGCCATCTTGTCGCCGACCGAAATCTTGCGCTTCTTAGCTACATAAACCTTGGCTATCTGGATGATACCCGTCGGCAGCTCGTCGCCTATCGAAAGGTCGAATTTCTTCCTGCGAAGCTCGGCGTCTAACTCCTTGTGTTTCTTAAGATAATTAAGTACAGTGCTCTTAACCAGCTCATTAACATGAGCGTCCGAAGTCCACTTGCTCACCTGAATAGTATTGTAATCAATATCTTCGAGCGCTTTCCTTGTAAACTTCTGGCCTTTGGCAATCACTTCCATGTTGATATAATCCTTCACGCCAAGCGAGGTCTTCTGGCTGATTAGCGTCATCAGCTTATCTATCAGCAGTTTCTTGAGCTTGGCCATCTTCTCGGCATATTCGCTTTCGAGTTTCGGCATGAGCGTCTTTTCCTGTTGATGGCCTTTTTTCTTGATGATACGCGAGAAGAGGGCGGTCTCAACAACTACGCCATGCAGCGACGGGGTCGCCTTGAGCGAAGCGTCTTTGACGTCGCCGGCTTTGTCGCCGAAGATAGCGCGCAGGAGTTTTTCTTCAGGCGATGGGTCGGACTCTCCCTTAGGAGTAATCTTGCCGATCAGTATATCGCCCGGATTGACGTGGGCGCCGATGCGGATGATGCCGCGCTCGTCAAGTTCTTTAATGGCGTCTTCGCTGACATTCGGGATATCCCGTGTCAGTTCCTCCATTCCGCGCTTCGTTTCGCGCACTTCGAGGATATATTCATCAACGTGGACGGAAGTAAAAATATCATCCCTGACGATGCGTTCGTTCAACACTACGGCATCCTCATAGTTGTAACCCTTCCAAGGCATGTATGCCACCTTGACGTTGCGTCCGAGCGCCAACTCGCCGTTCTGGATGGAGTAACCTTCCGTCAGTATCTCGCCTTTCTCGACATGTTGACCGCGCTTGCATATCGGGCGCAAATCAACCGTAGTGCTCTGGTTTGTCTTGCGGAACTTAGGTACGCTGTATGTCTTAACGGCGTCTTCAAAGCTCACAAATTCCTCATCTTCAGTACGATCGTACTTTATCTTGATAGTTGTGGCGTCCACATATATCACCTCTCCGGAGCCTTCCGCCATTAATTGTGTGCGCGAGTCGCGGGCTACCTGACTTTCAATGCCGGTGCCTACAATCGGGGCGTCGGTATGGATCAACGGTACCGCCTGTCGCATCATGTTGGATCCCATCAACGCGCGGTTAGCGTCGTCATGCTCAAGGAATGGGATTAAAGCCGCCGCTATTGATGCTATCTGTGTCGGTGCAACGTCCATCAAACTCACCTCTTCGGGCGGCACTACGGGGAAGTCGGCTTCGTAACGCGCTTTGATTTTATCGTTTACAAATTTTCCCTTTGAATCAACAGGTGCATTACCCTGCGCTACTATCTTATTCTCTTCCTCTTCGGCAGTATAGTAAGCCAATGCTTTGTCGGAGAAATCAACGACGCCTTTGGACACGCTTCGGTATGGAGTAGTAATGAAGCCAAGTTCGTTTATCTTTGCATAGACGCAAAGCGAAGATATAAGACCTATATTCGGGCCTTCGGGAGTCTCTATCGGACAAAGGCGGCCGTAATGGGTATAGTGCACGTCGCGCACCTCAAAACCTGCCCTTTCACGAGAGAGACCTCCGGGTCCAAGCGCCGACAGACGGCGTTTATGAGTTATCTCGGCAAGAGGGTTTGTCTGGTCCATAAACTGCGACAGGGCGTTGGTGCCAAAGAACGAGTTTACGACCGATGATATAGTCTTGGCATTAATCAGGTCTATTGGTGTAAACACCTCATTATCACGAACATTCATTCTTTCACGAACTGTACGGGACATTCTGGCAAGACCTATACCAAACTGATTATAAAGCTGTTCGCCAACAGTACGTACACGACGGTTACTCAAATGGTCTATATCATCCACTATTGCCTTAGAGTTTATCAGTTGAATCAAATACTTGATAATCTCGATGATGTCTTCTTTTGTAAGTACCTTTATGTCTTCGCTGATCTGGAGGTTGAGTTTGCGATTAATGCGGAAACGACCTACGTCTCCGAGGTCATACCTTTTTTCCGAGAAGAAAAGGTTTTGTATTACTTCACGGGCGCTGGCGTCGTCAGCGGGTTCGGCATTTCGCAGCTGGCGATAAATATACAGCACGGCTTCTTTTTCCGAGTTGCTCGGATCTTTTTGAAGAGTGTTGTAGATGATAGCGAAATCGTTGAGGTTCTGGTCTTCACGATGCAGAAGAAGGTTTTGAGCGCCCGAATCGAGAATAAGGTCTATGTTGTCTTCGCTCAGCGCTGCTTCGCGGTCAACTACGACGTCATTTCGTTCTATTGATACTACTTCGCCGGTATCTTCGTCAACAAAATCTTCAATCCACGTCCGCAGTACACGTGCGGCGAGTTTCCTGCCGAGATGTTTTTTAAGATTTGCTTTTGTAACGTGTATTTCTTCCGCGAGGTTGAATATTTCAAGGATATCCTTGTCTGTTTCAAAACCTATGGCTCTCAGGAGTGTTGTTACGGGAAGTTTCTTTTTGCGGTCTATGTAAGCGTACATCACGTTATTGATGTCGGTAGCGAACTCTATCCACGAGCCTTTGAAAGGTATGATACGCGCGGAATAAAGTTTGGTGCCGTTAGCATGTGTGCTTTGACCGAAGAAGACGCCCGGAGAGCGGTGTAACTGTGATACTACGACACGCTCGGCGCCGTTGATGACAAACGTACCGCGGTTTGTCATATAAGGTATTGGTCCAAGATAAACATCCTGTATGACCGTGTCGAAATCTTCATGTTCAGGGTCGGTACAGTACAGTTTCATCTTTGCCTTCAGCGGAACGCTGTAGGTCAAGCCGCGCGCTATACATTCCTCCATTGTGTAGCGTGGCGGATCAATGTAATAATCAAGAAATTCTAACACGAAGTTGTTTCGTGTGTCTGCAATAGGAAAATTTTCAGTAAACACCTTGTATAGCCCTTCTTTTTTCCTTTTCTCAGGGGGCATGTCTAATTGTAGAAAGTCTTGAAATGACTTCAATTGCACATCGAGAAAGTCCGGATAGGGAAGCGGGTCTTTTATCGAAGCAAAGTTTATTCGTTTGTTTTGTTTTTTTGAAGACATTTATTGTAGGATTAAGTGAACTTTAAAATAAAAAATAGACACAAAAGGTTAAGAGTCCCCCTGTTAGAGGGGATTCTTAACCAAAAACCTGCTAAGCAGGACAATATGAACTATTTAAGCTCAACTTCCGCTCCTGCTTCTTCCAATTTCTTCTTGATATCTTCAGCATCTGCTTTAGCAATGCCTTCTTTTACGTTATTAGGAGCGCCGTCAACGAGGTCTTTCGCTTCTTTCAAACCGAGGCCTGTCAACTCTTTAACTAACTTAACAACTGCCAATTTATTGGCGCCTGATGATTTGAGAACCACGTCAAATTCGGTCTTCTCTTCAACAGCGGCCGCTCCGCCTGCAGCGGGGGCTGCTACTGCTACGGCTGCCGCAGCAGGCTCTATGCCATACTCGTCTTTGAGTATAGTAGCCAACTCATTTACCTCTTTTACGGTAAGACTCACTAATTGTTCTGCAAAAGCTTTTAAATCTGCCATTTTCTTATTAATTTAAATTTTGTTTGTTTTTAATTGTGTAATTGAACTCTTAAATCTTAAATCTAAAATCTAAAATCTAAAATCTAAATCCATCAAGCCGCCCTTTCTTCGAGCGCCTTCAGTATTCCGTGTATCTTCTGACCGCCGTTGGATTGGAGAGCGGAGATAACCGTCTTAACAGGCGACTGCAACAGCAGTATGATGTCTCCGATAACTTCTTCCTTGCTCTTGATTGTTGCCAACGCTTCCAGATCCCCTGCCGAGTAGATGCCTTCCTGTACGTAAGCTCCTTTCAGGGCGGGTTTCGCTGTCTCGCCTTTCTTCACATCTTTTGTGAACTCTTTTATAAGGCGGGCGGGCGCGTTTGCTACATTCGCAAACATTACGGCTGTATTGCCTTTCAATACACTGTACAGTTCCGAAAAATCGGAACCTTCCACGCTTTCCATCGCTTTTTGAAGCAATGTGTTCTTTACGACTACAAGTTTTATCTCCTGCTTGAAACATTCCCTGCGCAACTTACTCGTCTTCTCGGCGTCTAAGGCCTCGATGTCGGTAAGATAAAAGTGGGGAAACGACTTCAAACTTTCTGTTAACTCGCTTATTATTCTGCCTTTATCTTCCTTTTTCATTGTCTGTGTTGTTTTAAGTGATTAATCTTCAACCGATTTAGGGTCGATTTTAATACCCGGACTCATTGTCGAGGACAGATAAATGCTCTTCAGATAGGTGCCTTTTGCAGCGGAAGGTTTAAGTTTCACTAACGTAGAAACAAATTCCCGTGCATTATCATACAGTTTTTCGGCGTCAAACGAGACTTTTCCTACTGAGGAATGGACTATGCCGGTCTTATCAACCTTAAAGTCTATCTTGCCTTGTTTAACTTCCTTTACTGCATTTCCTATTTCGTTTGTTACCGTACCGCTTTTTGGGTTCGGCATCAAACCGCGGGGACCTAAGATGCGTCCCAGCGCGCCTATCTTTCCCATAATGGAAGGCATGGTGATGATGATGTCTATGTCGGTCCAACCTCCTTTGATTTTATCCACATATTCATCAAGCCCTACATAGTCGGCGCCGGCTTCTTTTGCCTCGGCCTCCTTGTCGGGGGTGCATAACGCAAGAACCCTTACTGTCTTGCCTGTCCCGTGTGGCAGAGTTACTACGCCTCTGACCATTTGATTGGACTTGCGGGGGTCAACGCCGAGACGAACATCTATGTCAACAGAGGCGTCGAACTTTGTCGTGGTAACTTCCTTGACTAACGCTGACGCTTCTTTTAACGTATATGTTTTCCCGTTCTCAATCTTGCCCGAAGCCAATTTCTGATTTTTTGTTAATTTACTCATCTTTCTTTTTGACTTTTTCTTTGATTAATTTTCGGGAAATGACCCTTTTACAGTAATACCCATACTCCGTGCAGTGCCTGCTACCATCCTCATCGCTGAATCAACGGTGAAACAGTTCAGGTCAACTATCTTGTCCTGTGCTATCTGCTTGACAGCGTCCCATGTTATTTCCGCAACTTTCTTACGGTTTGGCTCGGCAGAGCCGCCTTTAAGTTTTGCCGCTTCTAATAACTGAATAGCTACAGGGGGAGTCTTGACTATAAAGTCGAATGTCTTGTCTGAATAGTATGTTATTACTACCGGCAAAACTTTTCCGCCCTTGTCTTGGGTTCTGGCGTTGAATTGCTTGCAAAACTCCATAATGTTAATACCTTTAGAACCTAACGCCGGTCCTACGGGCGGAGAAGGGTTTGCCGCTCCTCCTTTAATCTGTAATTTAATTTGTCCAGCAATTTCTTTAGCCATTTTTACTTTTTTTTTAAAACTCTAATTTTGATTTATATCCGAAAAAAAACACCGCTCTCCGTAACAAAAGCGTCATTCTTTCTCTACCTGTACATAGCTCAACTCAAGCGGGGTCTTGCGTCCGAAGATTTTGACCATCACTTTGAGTTTCTTTTTCTCGGCATTGACCTCTTCTATCGTTCCGGTAAAGCCGTTGAAGGGTCCGTATGTAACCTTCACCGTATCGCCCGTGAAGAAGTGGAGTTCAATATCCTCTTCCTGCTCCTGCAAATCGTCAACTGTGCCAAGTACGCGGCTCACTTCTGCAGGACGTAAAGGCACAGGATTATCCAGCCCCCCAAGAAACCCTAACACGTTAGGGATATTCCTGAGACGATGAACAGCTTCGCCAACAAGGACTGCCTCCACAAGCACGTAACCCGGCAAATAAGCGCGTTCTTTCATCACTTTCTTGCCGTTACGGACTACGAAGGTCTTCTCGGTCGGTATCAATACCTGTGTAACGTACTGACCAAGATCGGAGTTCTTTATCTCCGATTCAATGTATTCGCGAACCTTGTTCTCCTTGCCGCTTATCGCGCGCAAAACGTAAAATTTCGGTTGAACGTCTGACATAACAATTAAATGTTGTTGTAAACAAAACGCATCGCATGTTCAAACACAAAATCAACTGCAAAAACCGCTAAGGCTATGATTATGGAAGCAAATAATACAACCACAGCGCTGTTCGACAGTTCCGTTCTCGTTGGCCAGGATACCTTATGTACAAGTTCGTTGTATGAATCCTTACAATATTTTACAATTTTCTTCATTTTCTTCTTTTCTTTCAGCACGGAAGGAGAGGCTCGAACTCCCGACAGCCGGTTTTGGAGACCGGTACTCTACCAACTGAGCTACTTCCGTGTACAAGCCCCACCCTTGCCCTCCCCTATTTTGGGAAGGGTGTCAGGTAGTTGCTTTGTTTAAAGGTCCCTTTTCTTCCGGGTAAGTATTTAATTTACCCTTTATAGTATCCCTTTATTCCCCTTTAAGGGGTTGGGGGGCTTTCCGAGGTGCTTTACTTGTCAATAATTTCCGTTATCTGACCGGCGCCAACTGTACGACCGCCTTCGCGAATAGCGAAACGCAGACCCAGATTACATGCTACCGGATAGATGAGTTCTACTTCTATAGTTACGTTGTCGCCCGGCATTACCATCTCAACGCCTTCCGGCAGAGTGATTTCGCCTGTTACGTCAAGCGTACGGATATAGAACTGGGGACGGTATTTGTTGTGGAACGGAGTGTGGCGACCGCCTTCTTCCTTCTTCAGGATATAAACCTCAGCCTTGAATGTGCTGTAAGGTTTAATCTGACCCGGATGGCAAAGCACCATACCACGCTTAACTTCGTTCTTGTCTATACCGCGAAGCAGCAGACCTACGTTGTCGCCGGCCTGACCCTCGTCAAGTATCTTGCGGAACATCTCAACGCCGGTTACAACAGACTTCTTGCCTTCTGCGCCCAGACCGATAATCTGAACTTCCTCGCCTGTCTTGATGATACCTGTCTCAATACGACCGGTAGCAACTGTTCCGCGACCGGTTATTGAGAATATGTCCTCAACCGGCATCAGGAACGGTTTGTCAACGTCGCGCGGAGGCAGTGGTATCCACTCGTCAACAGCATCCATAAGCTCCATCACTTTCTCTTCCCACTTCGCATCGCCGTTGAGGGCGCCGAGAGCAGAACCGCGAATGACAGGGGTGTTGTCGCCATCGAACTCATAGAATGAGAGCAGTTCGCGCATCTCCATCTCAACAAGTTCAAGCATCTCCTCATCGTCAACGCTGTCGCACTTGTTCATGAAAACTACCAACTTAGGCACGTTCACCTGACGGGCAAGCAGGATGTGCTCGCGGGTCTGGGGCATCGGACCGTCGGTAGCTGCTACTACAATAATTGCGCCGTCCATCTGGGCTGCACCTGTTACCATGTTCTTTACATAGTCGGCGTGTCCCGGACAGTCAACGTGTGCATAGTGACGTTTTGCCGTCTCATATTCAACGTGAGCGGTATTAATGGTTATACCTCTCTCTTTCTCTTCAGGGGCGTTGTCAATCTGGTCGAACGTCTTTATTTCGTCCTTGCTTGAAAAGCCCCTCTCGGCAAGTACCTTAGTGATGGCTGCCGTCAGTGTCGTCTTACCGTGGTCAACGTGCCCTATCGTACCGATGTTCACGTGCGGTTTCGTCCTGTTAAATTTTTCTTTTGCCATAATTTTACAATATCAATAATAATTTAATGTATATTCTCGTTTCTTTTTGTCAGTTTTTTTGTTTTTTTTCGCCTTGTTTTGAGCCGGTGCCGAGATTTGAACTCGGGACCTCTTCCTTACCAAGGAAGTGCTCTACCACTGAGCTACACAGGCGTGCGTTTCGACCTTCTCAACCCTACTTAACACGCTCGTTATGAGCCTCTTGTCGGATTCGAACCAACGACCCCGAGATTACAAATCACGTGCTCTGGCCAACTGAGCTAAAGAGGCGTTTTTCGCAAAATCAAGCCATTTTTTAGGGCGAAACGGCGGCAAAGGTAAGCATTATTTTTTAATCCGCAAAATTTTTCGTCTTTTTTTTTCAATTTTTTTTTCAAACGCTTACTTACACGACGAACTTTTCCAAATCCCGATACTGGTTTTCGAGGTACTTGATGCGGTTTTTCTCCGAGTCGGTGATGCGGACTGATGTGCGTTTGAGCGCTTGCATCCATTTGCGCATGTGTTCACAGGCCGAAGCGTCAACCGATGACATTGAGCCGCTTGTATAAACCTCTGCCATACTGACTTTTACGGTCGAGGAGTAAAGATAGGTGTATGTAGTCTCGAACGTAAGGCCGGTAGTGTAAATATCTATCTCGGCGCCGTTAGGGTAGCACCCTGTTATGGCATACTTCTCAATTTTGCTCACCAGATCTTGCAGATCGTTTTTCATAACCTCAATTTCTTTCTCCGTAATCAGCTTTATTTCGTAGAAGTACTTTATGTCGCGTAACATTCTCGAAAGGATAGTCTCGTCGCTTATGTACACCGTATGTTTAACCCTCCGGCACGCATCAAGGTAGCGTTTCTGCTGTTCAAGCAGGAAATTCGGGATTTGAATGTCGCAATACCTGTATTTCTCGCCTTTATCGCTGAACTCATGCATCCATTTCAGCATAAAAAAGCGGTACAGGGAAGGGTACATCGCGGTAACATGCAGCGGCAGGTTGTTCATGGCTATGCCAAACTCCGCGTCTTCGTCCATCGCGGCAAGTCTTATCGCAGTGATATAATCTTCACCCATCTTGATGTCTTTCTCGTTCATGTTCTTGAAGTCCTGCCAGTAAAACTGGTACGAGTGCGACCTGTACTTATCTTCGCTCGTGTCGAAGATGCTGTTAAACGGTATATCGGTATGTTTCACAATCATCACGGCTTCCGCTAATGTAAACGGAACAATGTTTTGTACACGCCTGTAAACGTTCACCTTATCCATATTCAATAATTTCGTCAGGAAGTTAGACAGAAGTCCTCGTTCCGGAAATTGATGTTTCAGCAAAGCTGACAGCTTGCTATTAATTTCTAATTCTAAAGTTTTCATTTGTTAAAAAAAATTTTCTAATACATTAATAATCAATTTGTTAAAAACCCAACCCCTACATATCAACCATGTCATTACGAATCCGCAATGACACCAAAGAGGAAGTCCGCATATACGAACTTCAGAGAGCGCGTCCGGCATCAATAGCCGCGTTCGGGAAAAAGTGCAAACATCCAAAGAAAACAATATGTAACTCTCTTATTATCAGCGCGTTGGGGGGGGGGTAAATCCTTGAACGCCACCCATGAACGACGTAACGTCTTTTTCAAGTCCCCATTATTCCATGCTTTACTATCCTGATTGAACATCTTCATTGCTTCAGACGGAGTTACCCCTCCGTATCGGCAGATTTTCCTGCAATCAGTTACACCCATATTTTCTATGTCGAATACAATTTTCATAATTTTTTCCAATTCCGACGCTGCAAAGGTACAAACTTTTTTTGAAAAATGTACTTTTTTTTGAAAAAAAAATTTTATTTTTTTTTCAAAAAGCGTCCACAAAAAATTTGCAGGCACCCCACAAAGCCGCATAAAACGGACGAAGTCCATCATTTTTTCCGCAAGCGAAAAAGAAGAAGCAAATGCCCACCCCTTCGTCCTCGCAATGACGGGAAGGAGCAACGACGGGAAAGCGCACAAAAAGCCCTAAGACGCAAAAATCCTTTGCGCCTTCGTGGCTTAGCGTCCTGAGCGTTTAGTATTATTCTAAAAGCTTAGTTCTTAATTTTCAACGATTTCCGGTTTGGTGCGCACCTTCTTTTTGTATTTAACCAACTGTTTCTCCAGCGCTTCTGTGGCAGTGTCCACAGCCTCCTCAAACGTGTCACACAACTTCTCGGCAAAACATTCGCCGTTACGTATCTTGATGCGTATTCCGGCTTGTTTGTTCTTTGCCGTCTCCGGTTTAATCACTTTCAGCAACACCTCGGCTGATATGATGCCGTCGTGAAACTTATCCAACTTCTTAACTTTTTTCTCGATGAACGACTCCAACTTCTCGGTTGCGTCAAAATGAATCGCTTTAATTGTTAATTCCATAATAAGTCCTCCTTTATTTATGTGCTCTTGGATGAGCGTTATAGTTCTTTTTTAATTCCTCGAATGTAACGTGAGTATAGATTGACGTTGAAGCCAAACTGCTGTGTCCCAGCAATTTACTTACAGCGCCTATCTCCGCCCCGTCGTTCAGCATCGCCGTTGCGAACGTATGCCTCAAGACGTGCGGGCTGCGACGCGACAGGGTTGTAATCTCCGAAAGCCGCTTCTTTACCTTGTAGTAAACGATAGCCGGCGTTATCGGGCGACCGTCTTTCCTGACAAAGAAAGCCGACGGGGATAGAGCCTCGCGCGCGCGTACATTATAATAATATGTAATCATATCTTTCAACCGCGATGCGAATGGTATCAACCGCTGCTTGTTGCGCTTGCCGGTAACCTTCAGCATCATCCCTTCCATGTCCACATCGCTGTCTTTTATCCCTACAAGTTCAGAGCAACGGAGGCCCGTCTGATAGAACATTTCTATCATTAACTTATCTCTAATAGCCTCAAAATCAGATGATTCCATCTCAAGCGCTTCATCCATCTCCTTCTCTTTGACGAAGACGGGCAGCGGCTTGGGTTTCTTCGGACCCGAAACAAGCCGTAACGGATGTTCCTTGATTAATCCTTTGCGTATCAGGTATTTAAAGAAAGACTGAAGAGCGCTCAGTTTGCGATTGACCGACACGGCCGAAATCTTATGTTTCATAAGATCCATCATCCACCCGCGAACCATATCGGCGTCAATCAAATCTATCGGGAAGCCGGTGGATTCTTTCTCCGCCACAAAGTCGGCAAACTGCTCTAAATCAGTTATATATGCCTCAATTGTATGAACCGAATACTTCCGTTCATACAGCAAATAATCCTTAAACGAATATATATGATCCTTCACGCTACATTATTTTGATGCAACGAATATACGGCTTTTTTTTGAAACTGCCAAAAAAAACTGTGATTTTTTGTGTTTTTTAACTTTCAGCCTGCTGCAACTGCTTTACGTAAACGGCATGGATTCGCTCCTTCCGCTTCTTAACGGACGGTTTTACGAATGCCTGACGATTACGGAGTTCTTTCACGACTCCCGTTTTCTCAAACTTTCTTTTAAACTTTTTCAAGGCCCTTTCAATGTTTTCGCCTTCTTTAAGTGGAACTACGATCATAAATTACGTGTAAATTTTTATTATATAAATTTGTTAAAATCCTTGTTTCGGGGTGCAAAGATACGAATTTTTTTTGATACAAAAATATTTTGGGCATTTTTTTTATCTCAAACAGCAAAAAATCTGCAAAATTTTTCCGCACCAAGCGCGATTTTGCCTAACTTTGCACCCCAAAAACTGAAAATTATGGCTTTAATAAAATCGTTAAGAGGGTTTGACCCTGTAATAGGAAACGATACGTATCTTGCTGAAACTGCGGTAGTTATAGGTGATGTAGTGATAGGCGACGGGTGCAGTATCTGGTATGGCACGATCTTGAGGGGCGACGTCAACTCCATCCGCATCGGCAACGGAGTAAACATTCAGGACGGCTCGGTGCTTCATACTTTATACCAAAAATCGGTGATTGAGATTGAAGACGACGTCTCGATTGGGCATAACGTAACCATCCACGGGGCGAAGATTTGCAAGGGGGCGCTTATCGGCATGGGGGCGGTGGTGCTCGACCATGCCGTTGTAGGCGAAGGGGCGATAATCGCCGCCGGCTCGGTGGTGCTTAGCGGCATGCAAGTCGAACCGGGCAGCATCTACGCAGGTGTGCCGGCAAAGTTTGTGAAAAAAGTGGACCCCGAACAGGCAAAGGAAATCAACCAGAAGATAGCGCGTAACTACCACTTTTACGCCTCTTGGTACACCGAAGGAGAGTAATCATTTAACTTCCACATAATCAACATATTCCCCTTCTTCTTTGGGAATCACCTTTTTCTTGCGGTCGCCGGATGCGGATGAGCCGGAGCCGGACGAGCGGCTGTAATTTTGACGCCGCTGCTTATTGCTGTTTTCGTCGGACAAACCGCCGCCGAAAAGATACCTCACCACTGTCCTTATCAGGTAAGGAACGATGAAGAAACAGAATATCAGTATTATAAAGTACTTCATAATTTATTCGTTAGCTAACAACTCGGAATCTTTTCCGTATTCGTAAAAACCATCTATCACATAGAAGAACACATCTTCGTAATAGCACAACAGTATATAAAAAACTACCGCGAGCGAAATCCCCGCCACTCCAAACAAAACCAACAGTACAACAGTCGCAACTGCCAAATAGATAATGAATTTCGTTTCCCTGTCTGCCTTAGATTTGACTTTGAGCGAGAACATCGGCAACTCGGAAACCATCAGCAACGCCGTCAGCACAGGCAAAACGGTCAACATGGCAAACAGCACAAAGTCCGGAATTGATTGGAAGTTGATCGGGACAAGTCCTGCCGGCAGGTATGTGCCGCCGACAGCGCATATAAACGGCGACCACATCACAGCGTGCGCAGGAACGGGCAAACCGATGAACGACGTACCCTGACGTTCGTCAATATTGAACTTGGCAAGCCGGACTGCCGAGCAAACCGGCACAGCCAGAACAGGGATAAAAAACAGGAATGAAAAGCCGCCGATGTCGGGAAATTGGCTCTTAAGTAACTGATACAGAGCCAATGCCGGCGCTAAGCCGAAACTTACTACGTCGGCTAATGAGTCAAGTTCCTTGCCGAAAGGCGAATTTACCCTCAGAAGCCTCGCAACCAACCCGTCAAAAAAGTCGAACACCGCCGCTGCGAAGATGCAATACAGGGCAGTCGTGTATGAGCCGGAAATCCCGAAAATACATGCTAAAACCCCTGCCGCCACATTCATACAAGTTATGACATGAGGCAGGCTTTTCTTAGACAAATCAAACGTATTCGGCGCCTTATGCTGTCTCTTAAAATATTTTTTGTGCATTCCCATCTTATGACGTTTCGGGTATAGGTGTAATAATTCCAAGACGCGCCACAGGCGTCTGATTTCCAGTTACTTTCTGGTCTAACTCCACAAGGATTTCCGTCCCAAGGGGCAGGAACGTATCAACACGCGAGCCAAACTTAATGAATCCGAGCTGCTCATTTACCGTGCACGCCTCGCCTTTCCGCGCGTATGTTACTATCCGCCGCGCCATCGCACCCGCAATCTGCCGCGTCAGCACGTCCACTCCGTATTCCGTCGTAACCACAACCGACGAGCGCTCATTGTCGGAGCTGCTTTTCGGCAGGTACGCCGCCTTGAAACGCCCGTCCTGATGGGATACGTACTTCACCGTGCCATTGACGGGAAACCAGTTGGCATGAACATTGAAAAGCGACATGAATATTGAAACCTGAATCCTTTTATCGTGAAAAAACTCGTTCTCCATAACCTCCTCTATAGCTACCACAGTGCCATCGGCAGGCGCTATCACAAGTCCCTCAGAATCAAACGGATAGCGTCTGTATGGGCTGCGGAAAAAGTTTAATGTGATGAGAAACAGGGTTGCACACACAGCAAGCACACCGTAAAAAACCAACCTGTTGTTTACGGAATAGTACAAGGAGACGTTCAGGATAAACATTACCGTGAACATGGACAGTAGCAAGCCTGTCCCCTCGTGATGCACCTTGTGTACTTTTATTTTTCTTACGTTTCGCATGTGTTTTTGACGTGGCAAAGATACGGGTATTTTCTCGAAAAAACAAATTTTTTAACTTATTCCGCACAAATAATCTCATATTTTCCCGCTTCAAGGGTCGCCGTATATTCATTTCCGGCTAACTGAAACGGGATTTCAGAGCTTTCAGGCTTGTTTGGGACGATTACTTTCGCTTGTGAATTAGGCGGAACAACAACTGTCAATTTTATTTTGCCGTTATCTTGTCGTTCCCATCGACTTGTGATAAGTCCGTAAGGCGACATAGTCGAGGCTTCGGCTGATTGAGTTGCATTTGC
>JAISTJ010000157.1 GCA_031272655.1 Tannerella sp. | reverse complement strand
AGCAGCGGGAAGAAAATCCTGCTCGACTGCGGTTTGTTTCAAGGGATGGGGCCGAACACCGACTTGATGAATCGCCGGTTCGGTTTCAATCCTGCCGATATAGATTATGTCTTCCTTTCGCACGCCCATGTTGACCATTCGGGCTTGCTGCCGAAGTTAGTGAAAGATGGCTTCAGGGGCAAGATTTTCGCAACGCCTGCCACCGTTGATGTAGTCAAGGTGTTGCTGTTGGATTCGGCTGCTATTCAGGCGCAAGACCTGCATCTTGTAAACAAGAAACGCATCTCCGACGGCAAACGCCCGTTAGAGCCGGTTTACACCGAAGAAGACGTCCACCGCACGTTTGAATACTTTAAGGGAGTGCCGTATCACAGTGTTATTCAGGTGGATAAAGAAATCAGCGCCGAGTTTTTTGACGGGGGGCATATCGTCGGCAGCGCCACTGTTGTGCTCCACCTCAAAGATGAAGGCAAGCCGTTTACGCTTGCTTTTAGCGGCGATGTAGGGCGTTACGGCGACCCTATCCTGCATGCTCCGGAACCGTTTCCGCAGGCCGACATTATGATTATTGAGTCCACTTACGGCAACCGCCTGCACGACAGGATTGAAACTTACGCCGACGACCTCTACAAAAATATCGAATACACGTGCCTGAAGAAACGGGGCAAACTGATAATCCCCGCTTTCAGCGTAGGACGCACCCAGGAACTGCTTTACGCTCTCAATGACCTCGAACTCGAAAACAAACTGCCGCCTGTGAATTATTATGTGGACAGCCCTATGTCGGTGAAAGTTACGGAGATAGTGAAGCGTCACCCCGAATGTTTCAACCGCTCGGTGCAGAAGTTGCTCAAAACCGACAGCGACCCGTTCTATTTCAAAGGTTTGAGGTATATCACCGACAAACGCGAATCGCAGGCTCTAAACAACACGCTCAAGCCGTGCGTCATCATATCCGCTTCGGGGATGGCGGAAGCCGGTCGCGTGAAGCACCATATAGCCAACAGCATCGAAGACCGCCGCAATACGGTGATGATGATAGGTTACTGCGAGCCGAACTCGCTTGGCGCACGCCTCAAACAGCATCCCGAACATGTCGGCATCTTCGGCGAGCAATACATGGTCAACGCCGACATAGTAACCCTCAATTCGATGAGCGCCCATGCCGATTATAACGACCTGTGCCAGTATCTTTCGTGTCAGTCGCCGCAGGAAATCCGGCGGCTTTTTATCGTTCACGGCGAGCCGGAAGTGCAGATGGAGTTCGGCAGACGGCTTCGGAAAAAGGGTTTTCTCGATATCGAAATCCCGGAAATTCATCAAGAATTTGGCATCGGTTTGTAAAATGTCAAAAATAAAATGTATGTTTGCAGTCGCAATTAACAATAATTTTTAATAATATGAAGAGAAAATTTATCGCAACAACGTTGTTTGCATGCTGTCTCATGATGCTTAATGCTCAGGACGGCAATAATGAAGGATACGAGTTTACAACTGTTAAAGAGTTGAAAATCACTCCTGTAAAGAATCAGAGCCGCACAGGTACGTGCTGGAGCTTTTCCGGAACGGCCTTTATTGAAGCGGAACTTCTACGTACCGGCAAAGGCGAATACGACCTGTCGGAGATGTACGTAGTGAACAAATCGTATGTGGACAAGGCCGAGAAATATGTGCGCTTGCACGGTTTCCTGAACTATGCCCAAGGCGGCTCTTTCCATGATGTACTCTATGTTTTCAAACACTATGGGGCGCTGCCCGACGAGGTTTACAGCGGCTTGCAGTATGGCGACACTATCCATATCCACGGCGAGATGGAACAGGCTTCTTTCGCTTTCGTGAAGTCAATTGTAGGCAATCAGAACGGCAAGCTGTCGCCCGTATGGAAAAAAGCCCACAAGGCCATCATTGAGTCGTATCTCGGCGAAGTGCCCGAAAAATTCACCTACAAAGGCAAGGAATACACTCCCGAAAGTTTCGGTAAGTCGCTGGGACTCAATATAGATGACTATATCTCGCTGACTTCCTTTACCCACGAGCCGTTTTATTCGCAGTTCGCCCTTGAGATTCAGGACAACTGGCGCTGGGGACTTTCTTACAATGTGCCGCTTGCCGAGATGATGAAAACGCTCGACAACGCCCTCGAAAAGGGTTATACCGTAGCGTGGGCGGCCGATGTGAGCGAACAGGGTTTCACCCGCGACGGGATAGCGGTACTGCCTGATTTTGAGTATCTTCGTACAAGCGGTTCCGATCAGGAACGTTGGGTTGGGCTGAGCAGGACGGAAAGGGACGCCAAGCTGCGCGAACTTATCAAAAAACCGTGCAAGGAGCTTGAAGTAACGCAGGAACTACGGCAAAAAGGCTATGATAACTACGAGACAACCGACGACCACGGCATGCTGATTTACGGCACAGCTAAAGACCAGACCGGCAAAAAGTACTATCTCGTAAAAAATTCATGGGGAACGGAAAGCAAATACAAAGGTATTTGGTATGCTTCGGAAGCCTTTGTGGCAGCCAAAACTATCAATATTATCGTCCATAAGGACGCTATTCCCGCCGATATAAAAAACAAATCAGGCATAAAATAAATAACGATGGAATCGCTGCACGAACTTTCCAATACCGCCCGGCTTAAGGGCAGGCGATGGCGCAGGATAAGGAATACGATTACTTTTTTTGTCCTGTTCGTACTTCTCGCATGGGCAGGGATTTATTACTATTATCCCTTTGCCGAAGGTGTCAAGTCCGGCAAACTGAATTACGTTGTCTATAAGGGCTTTGTGTTCAAAACTTACGAAGGCAAGCTGATACAAAGCGGCATCAAACCGGCTGTGAGCGGCGGCGTCCAGTCTAACGAATTTGAGTTTTCGGTTGCAAACAAACAGGTAGCCGAACGGCTGATGCACGCAGGCGGCAAGACTGTCGAACTGCATTATACCGAGTATTTCGGCGCTATCCCATGGAGGGGCTATTCGCGCTATGTCGTAAACGAAATAGTTGATATTACGGAAGATAACGACGACGGTTATGCGGATATTGATAAAGTAATAGAATTGTAAAAATATGTTCAGGATAGGATGTCATCTTTCGGTAGCAGGGGGATATGCTGCTATGGCGCATGACGCGCTGTCGGTAGGCGCCAACACGTTTCAGTTTTTCACCCGCAACCCGCGCGGAGGAAGCGCTAAAGCTATAGATAAGGCTGATATTCAAGAGTTTCTGCAGATAGCGAAAGATAACGATTTATCGTCTTTCCTCGCTCATGCGCCATATACGATGAATGTCTGCTCTGCCGATAGCGGTCTGAGGCGCTTTGCACGCGACATGTTCGCCGATGACCTCCAACGTATGGAGTATCTACCGGGTTCGATGTATAACTTTCATCCGGGAAGCCATACGGGTCAGGGCGTGGAAGTGGGGATTCAGGTGATTATCAGCGCTTTGAATGATGTACTGTTCGCTTCCCAAGCGACTACTGTGCTCCTGGAAACGATGGCGGGCAAAGGGAGTGAGATAGGGCGGTCGTTTGAAGAGCTGCGGGCTATCATTGACGGCGTTCATCTGACCGAAAAGATGGGCGTCTGCCTTGATACGTGCCATATATACGATGCTGGGTACGATATAGTGAATGACCTTGACGGCGTTCTCGCGGAGTTCGACCGCGTTATCGGGCTTTCGCGGCTTCGCGCTATCCACCTTAACGACAGCAAAAACCCTTATGGCAGCCACAAAGACCGCCATGAGACTGTCGGAAACGGCTCTCTCGGCATTGAAACGCTTTCGCGGGTCATCAACCACCCATTACTGCGCGACTTGCCGTTCTACTTGGAGACGCCTAACGAGCTGCCCGGATACGCCGCAGAGATACGCCTGCTGAAAAGCCTCCGCGTATGAGCTATGTGAACTATTACCCTCAACGCGGCTTTCTTCATGCTTCGGTCGCCTCGCTGATGGGTACACGGCTTGATGCGCTTCTTTTCGGCGGTGGCTCCGGTTCGGTTTCCGATTTGGGCTTCGGCTCCGATTTGGGCTATTCTGCCGGTTCCGGCTTTCGCTTGGATGAAAAGGCGCTTGTTTCGCTTTGGAACTCTTGCGAAAACGAGTTGCGGCGCATTGAGAAGATGCTTAACCGCTTCGATTCGGAAAGCGAAACGTCGCTTCTGAACACCGAAGCTTCTTTACGGACAGTTGAAGTTTCCGACGCTATGTGGGAGGTGATGACTGACTGCCGGCGGTATAATATGCTGACAGACAGTTATTTCGATGTGGCGCTCGGAAGTTTTAAATATATTGTTTTTTGCGAAGAGTCGCATGGAATTTTTTTTGACGACAGCTCTTTGAAGCTTGATTTCGGAGGATACGGCAAAGGCTACGCTCTTAAAAGGCTTCAAATGATGCTTACTGACGCAGGAATTACGAGGGGATTGGTCAATTTCGGCAACAGTTCTACGTTAGCAATCGGCGCTCATCCTTACGGCGACTGCTGGAAGGTTAGCGTTGATGACCCGCTTAAGAGTGATGTTGTCCTCGCTACTTTCGACCTCTGTGATTCGTCGCTGTCGGTTTCGGGCAACACGCCTTCGCGGCCGTTGCATATCATCAACCCGCAGACAGGGCAACCCGTCTCCGGCGACACGATGGTAGCAATAGAAGCCCCCGACCCACTCGACGCCGAAGTCCTCACCACCGCCTGGGTCGCTTTTCGTGGTGACGAACACCTCCCAACATGGTTCATGAATTTTAAAATCAAAACCCAAAGAATAATTAAATGATAACAGACATAGTATCAGGCATTAACAGACGTGATTTCATCAAGACGCTCGGTTTGGGCGGCGTGGTGGCTGCGTTCCCGTGGCTTCAGGCATGCACCAAAGAGACTGCTGCCGCCGTGTCTGGCGAGAAAGTGCGGCTCGGCGTCATCGGAACAGGCTCGCGGGGGATGTATCATCTCAACAACCTGCTGCACATTCCGGCTGCCGAGATCATCGCTCTGTGCGACGATTACGACCCTCATCTCCAACAGGCGGCGGCTCTTTTCCCTAAAGCCAAGACTTACGACAACTACGGTAAACTGTTGGAAAACAAAGACATACAGGCTGTTCTTGTTGTAACGCCGCTGAACGAGCACGAGCGAATGGCTATAGACGCACTTTCGGCCGGCAAGCACGTCTTTTGCGAGAAAGCCGTTGCACTGACGCTCGAAGGCTGCCGTAACGTTTATGACGCTTACTGCAACAGCGGCAAGGTGCTTTATATCGGCCAACAAAGGCTGTTCGACCCTAAGTATATCCGCGCTATGGAGATGATACACAGCGGTTTGATTGGTACGATAACCAACATGCGGGCGTACTGGTACCGCAACAATGACTGGCGTCGTCCGGTGCCTTCGCCCGATCTGGAACGGCGTATCAACTGGCGCCTCTACCGCGCTTCGTCGGCCGGATTGGTTACTGAGCTTGCGGCTCACCAACTGCAGGTGGGCGACTGGGCGCTCGGAATGCACCCCGAATCGGTCAGCGGCTTCGGCGACATCGTTTACTGGAAGGATTCACGCGAGGTCTATGACAGCATCAGCCTCGTCTATCGCTATCCCAACGGTGTCAATATGTCGTATGAATCGGTCATTTCAAACAAGTTTCTCGGTCTGGAAGAGCTGATCCTCGGCGACAAAGGCTCTATGGAACTTGAAAAAGGCAAGTATTACTTTGAAGAAGCGCAGCCCGCACCCGGTATCCTTCAGTTAATCAACAGTATAGAACATGGTATTCTTGATAATGTGTCGTTTGCCGGCCCGAGTTGGGTGCCTGAAACGGCATCAATTAACAAAGGTTATTATGTTATTGATAATGTGAAAGTTACAAGCGGAGAATCGTCGGTTGGCTCGGCTGTGGACGACGGCTCGGCAGCCCTGATGACGGCTTTCTGCAACTCTGCTATAACAGGTCAAAAAAATGACACTTTAGTTGAGGAAGCCTACTATTCATCGGTACTTTCCCTGCTTGGTCTCCAAGCAATGGAAGAACAGCGCACAATCCGTTTTCCGGAAGAGTTAAAGATTTGATAATTAGAATTTTATAGTAAAAATGAAAGATATTACAATAACAGCAGCCCGTCAGAAGACGGAATTGAAATGGATTGCAGGATGCTTCGTTGCGGCGATTCTGCTGAATGTAGCAGCAATCATAGCGTATAAAACCCCATGGTCGGAACTCTTCTCCCAAATCCTCTGGGTTCTCGTCATCACAATAATATTATACGCCCTCTCCGCCGCTATTCGCATAATAATCAGTCTGTTACTATCCATAAAAAAGCCTACCCCGTCATAGCGAACGAAGTGAAGCAATCCAGTCTTAATTCCCAATTCTCAATTCCCAATTCTCAATTCTTAATTCTTAATTCTTAATTCAAAAAATCTCAATTCTCAATTCTCAATTCTCAATTGAATCAATCCCTCTACATCCATATCCCGTTCTGCAAACAGCGATGCATTTATTGCGACTTCTTCACGCAAACCGACATGCACCGCCTTGACGACTATGTGCAGGCACTGACCGAAGAACTTGAAATAAGATGTAACTATCTGAACTACAACCAAATAGAAACAATATATTTCGGCGGCGGCACTCCCTCGCTGCTCCAACAGCCACATTTTGAGCGCATTTTTGAAACGATAAAAAGCGTCTATACCATTGCCGATAACCCTGAAATAACCATCGAAGCCAACCCCGACGACCTGACCACTGACTATATAGAAATGCTTATCCATCAGCTATTTAACCGCATAAGCATTGGCGTCCAGAGCTTTAAAGACAGCGATCTGCGCTTCCTGAACCGTCGCCATACCGCAGGGCAGGCTATTGATGCGATAACGCAATGCAAAGCTAAAGGTCTGACTAACATAAATATAGACTTGATATACGGTCTGCCGGGTCAAACAACCGACGACTGGAAGCAGAACCTCGAAACCGCTATCAAGCTCGGCGTAACGCACATCTCGGCTTACAACCTGTCGTATGAGCCGTCCACTCCGCTTTGCCGTATGAAAGAACGCGGGGAGGTAACGCCGACGGATGACGAACTGTGCGAAACGCTTTTCCGGCTGACTAACAGTATATTACAGAAAGCAGGATACGACCGCTACGAGATTTCAAACTATGCCCTGCGCACTAAGGAGTTTCCCGAAGGGATGATTGCCCGCCACAACTCGTCATACTGGTTTGGAACGCCGTATATCGGTCTTGGCGCCGGCGCTCACTCGTTCAATGGAGCAAACCGCTCATGGAACGTTTCCGACCTCGACGAGTATATAAACGGCGTAAAACAAGGTTTAATGCCCTGTAAAACAGAACAATTAGATAACAAAACAAGCTATAACGACTATATCATCACCCGCTTGCGCACAAAGTGGGGCGTTTCGACAGAAGAGATACGTTCCCGCTTCGGGGAAGAAATTTTTCGGCGATTTTCGGCAAAAATGAAGCATTTTGAAAACTTAAATATTCTTAAATCGGAAGGCTCAAAAGTTAAAGTTGCTGAAGAAAAAATTTTCATTTCCGATTTTATAATGCGCGAACTCATTGAATAATAGCGAACTTTAGTATGAACAACGGATTTTCGGTTACGAAACACCGTTAATTTCGGACAAAAAAAAATTTGGTCGGTAAAAAAAAAGCGCTTACATTTGCAGCGTCAAAACAGAAAGTCAAGTGCCGAATTTGTACGTAATATCAGGATGCAATGGCGCAGGTAAAACGACAGCCTCCTACACCATCCTGCCTGAAATGTTAGACTGCAGGGAGTTCGTGAACTCCGACGAGATAGCCAAAGGCCTATCGCCCTTTAACGCCGATACGATGGCGGTCGCGGTTGAAGCAAGCAGAATAATGTACAGACGTATCAGAGAGCTGATAGAAGCGGAAGAGACTTTTGCGTTGGAGACTACCTTGGCGAGCCGTTCGATTGCCAAGTTAGTCAAAGACGCGCAAGACAAAGGCTATTATGTAACCCTGCTTTACTTCTGGCTTAACACCCCCGACCTCGCTGTCGAAAGGGTGCGCAACAGAGTACGCGAAGGCGGGCATAATGTAACCGAGCCTACGGTGCGCCGGCGCTATTCGGCAGGTATCCGAAACCTTTTCGACCTGTACATTCCGATTTGCGACTACTGGATGATAACCGACAACTCGCTCTCACCGATGGAGATAATAGCTAAAGGTTTTAAAGATAACGAGAAAGATATATACAATTCATTTATTTATAACAAATTAAAAGATTATGAACGAACGTGAACTTCGAAAATTTGAAGAGATTGTTGTAAAAGGAGCGCATTTAGCGTTCCAGCGCTTAGTGCGCGAACGTAAGAAAACAGACGGTGAGCTTGTTTTCGCACGTAACGGACGCGTTTTCCGCGTCAAAGCATCAGAGTTGGATTGATTTCAAACTTGAGTTAGACACAAATTTGTACTCATAATATCGTATTTAAAATGGAAGGGGAGAGGTCCTGTGTAAAACAGGACTTCTCTCTCTATTTTTTTATCCCGTACTAACCATTTATTGCCATGTACCTTTCGGTATTTAACATAGCATTGTCCTCCCGTTTTTGCAAAAACGCAACCTGAAGCAATCCGGGAAATCGCTACGAATGACTTAATAGACCGGATTACTTCACTGCGTTCGCTTGACGGTTGGTCATAAACTGAAAAAACAAAAGAAACCGCCGACAAACTTGAAACCTGAAACCTTGAAACCTCGAAACCTGAAACTTGAAACTTCAAACCTCGAACCCTCGCTACCCGTTTATCTCTAAGAACTGCTTCAGTACGGCGAGCGCCTTGCCGCTTTCGAGCGATTCGCGGGCTTCAGCAAGGCATTCCTCGATGCTCTTCTGCGGGCATATCACTTGAATGGCGAAGGCGGAATTGGCAAGGACGCAGTTGCGCTGCGGCGCTGTGGCGGTGTTATTCAGCACGGCGTCGAAGATGCGCGAGGCTTCCTCCGGCGTGTCGCCTCCCCACAGGTCTTCGTGCGTACAGCGCTCAAATCCAAGCATTTCAGGGGTGTATATCTTCTCTTTCTCCGGCATCGCTACCTTGAACTCTGCCGTGAGTGAAATCTCGTCGTAGCCGTCGATGCTGTGTACGACGCCGAAACGGGTGCCGCTGACCTGATAGGTGTAACTGTAGAGCCGCAGCAGGGGCAGGTT
>JAISTJ010000097.1 GCA_031272655.1 Tannerella sp. | reverse complement strand
GTTTTGAACACGACCACCGCACGGGAATGATGCCCGTTAGCGTTAAGCAATGAGTTGAGCGCCGCCACACAACTGCCCGCGCCGCGCAAATCCGTAGAAGTAAGATGAAGTATATTCATAACCGCATTCTTATAAAATTTCTGCAAAAGTAGTGATTTTTTAAATTTTTACTGTAATTTTGCGGTTTGGAAGTTGATTTTATTTCGGGGAAATATGAAAAAGGAAGTTAAGAAAAAACAGAGTACGGCAGATGAAATCAGCGCTTATTTAGAGCGCAACCAGACTACGCTTGCCGTTATTGCGTTGATTATCGGTACAATTTTCAGTCTTGTGCTGTTTGATACCAAAGTGAGCCTCAGCGGTGATGACTGCGATTATGTGATTGCAGCGGACGCTTTTTGGAAGTATTTGACATATCCGGGCAGCCACGGGGCGCTGTATCCTATTGTGATATCGCCGTTTGTGGGGCTGTTCGGGGTGAAAATCATCCTGCTCAAGTTCCTGTCCGTCATCTTTATGATTGCTGCTATATGGTTCTTTTACAAGAGTTTTGAGAAGCATGTGCCCGCAATCATACTGATACCTGCATTAGCGCTTGTATGCCTTAACCCGCATGTGCTATTCTTCGCAAGCTACACCTACAGCGAGCCTCTTTTCATGCTTTTCCAGTCGTTAGTCTTTTTCTTTTTCATAAAATATTTTGTGCAACAGGAAACTGCCGGTTCGTTACGGGAAGACTGGAAAAAGTACCTGATACTTGTAGCCGCGATCGTATGCGCAGGGTTCACCCGCACGATCGGATTCTGTGTTACAGGCGTTTTGATGCTGTATTTCGTCATCCGTGGCGACTGGAAGAGGTTGCTTGTTTTTTCGGCCTTCTTTGCTGTTATCATCGGATTGTTATATACGGTGGTTCCTGTTAATTCGAGCTATACTTTCGGGGGACTTCTTGCTAAGAATGTTTATAATCCCGAAGCAGGGCAGGAAGATTTTGCGGGTCTGTGTAAACGGGTTGCCGAAAATTCTAATGTCTATCTGGGGGGCTTCCTGTTCAAATATCTGGGCTTCCGTTCTTACAGCCCCGAGCCGCTTGAACCAAAACCAATGCTTTCCGTTTTGGCATATATCATGTTCGCTGTCAGTCTGATAGCTGTTTTCAAAAAGAATAAAGCGCTGCTGCTTGCCGGTTTGTATGCGGGAGTTATGATGTTTGTAACGTTTTTCCTGATGCATACTATTTGGTCGCAAGACCGCCTGACTATGGTTTACTATCCGTTTACGGTGATGTTCCTGCTTGGTGGATTGTATTATTTGCTGAAAATCAAGAGTATAGCTCATTTAAAGCCGGTTTATTTTATCGCTCTGATAGCATTATTCCTCGGAACGGGCTTTCATCTTTACAAGAAAGCGGGGCAGAATCTGCCTGTTATACAGCAAAATCTGATGGGGAATGACCTCTATGGGCTGACGGCAGACTGGGAAAATTTCATCAAGATGAGCCGGTGGGCGGATAAAAACCTGCCTAAGGATGCGGCAATAGTCAGCCGAAAACCCAGTATATCATATATTTATACCGGAAGGAATTTTGTCGGGATATTCAATGTCCCCCAGGAGCCGATTGATGAGGTCAAACAGACACTTGCGGAGGAAAACGATAAATATGTTCATCTTGTTGTGCAGGTCAGGAATTTTATAGTTGGGGATATGTCGCCTTACATGCAGTATTATTTCGTATCCGATAATGCAGAGAAGTTGGCCGTCGGCGACTCGATTTCTTCTGCGGCGGTGATGTATAAGATTGACAGGACACAGTATAATGACAGTTTTCTCGCAGGAATTAAAGAAGCCGGACTTAGCTATACTACTGATTACGAGGGTTTTATAAAACGTCTTGAGGATAACAGGAATATCAAGTACAGGATTATTTCGCCCGACCACCTGCTTTCTATACTGAAAGAACAGAACGTTAAATACCTGTTATTGCCGAGGATAAGGCTTTACACTTATCAAAAATCCCAGTTTTTTATCAACACCATTCACCATTATGTCAGCTTCATTTCCATGAAGTATCCCAACTCGTTCAAAGTCATTCACACAATCGGGAAGGATGAGATTTGCGAATTGTCCGAATACATAGGGCCTTAAGCCGTGTTTCTAAAAACTTGTTCATAACTTTTGCGGCGGCTGGAACGATGTTGCCGTTAAAAGTTGTACTTTTGCCGGCAAATTTTTATTACATTTATGGCAACAGACAAGACAAAAATTGCAAGAAAGAAGCCGGTAGAAGTGATTGTACACGACACAGGCAGGATACCTCCGCAGGCGCTTGACCTTGAGAAGGTTGTCCTTGGGGCGTTGATGCTCGAAAAAGACGCTATATCCAATATCGGCGACATCCTTCGTCCGGAGTGCTTTTACGACAAGCGGCACGGGATGATTTTCGAGGCCATCAGGGACCTGACGAACAACCGCGAGCCTAAGATTGACATGCTGACGGTGATAGAGCAGCTTAAACGAAACGGCAATCTGCAGGAAGCAGGCGGCATGTTGTATATATCGGAGCTTACCAACAACGTTACAAGCACCGTTCACCTCGACGTTCACGCCAAAATCATAGCCCAGAAGCACCTCGCCCGCGAACTGATACACTTTTCGGGGCTTGTACAGGGGAAAGCTTTCGACGAAACTATTGATATTGATGACCTTATGCAGGAAGCCGAAAGCAGTCTGTTTGAAATTGCGCAACGTAATATTAAGAAAGACGCCGTCCAGATTGACCCGATAATAAAAGAAGCCTGGAATGTGATAAAGCTTGCCTCCCAGAGGAAAGACGGCATGAGCGGCATTGCGAGCGGCTATCAAAAGCTCGACCGGATTACTTCGGGCTGGCAGAAGTCCGATCTGATCATCATTGCGGCCCGTCCTGCGATGGGTAAAACCGCTTTCGTCCTTTCTATGGCTAAAAATATGGCTGTGGATTTTAAAATACCGGTTGCCGTTTTTTCGCTTGAAATGAGTAATATTCAGCTTGTTACACGTTTGATTACAAATGTATGCGAGATTGAAGGCAACAAGATTAAGAGCGGAAGTTTGGACAAATACGAGTGGGACCAGTTCCACAGCAAGATAAAGACCCTCTTTGAAGCGCCTATCTATGTGGACGATACGCCCAGTTTGTCGGTTTTTGAGTTGCGTACAAAAGCCCGCCGGTTGGTCAGGGAAGAGAAAGTGCAATGTATAATAATTGATTACCTGCAACTTATGAACGCCAGCGGGATGAATTACGGTAGCCGCGAGCAGGAGGTCAGTATGATTTCGCGCTCGCTGAAGGGATTGGCGAAAGAGCTTGATATTCCGATAATTGCGCTCTCGCAGCTGAATCGAGGCGTCGAAACACGTTCCGGTATGGAAGGCAAACGGCCGCAGTTGTCCGACCTTCGTGAATCGGGCGCTATTGAGCAGGACGCCGATATGGTCTGCTTCATCCACCGCCCCGAATATTACGGGATGTTGCAGGATAACGAAGGAAACAGCCTCGAAGGACTTGCGGAAATTATTGTGGCAAAACATCGTAACGGCGGCACCGGAGACTTGTGGCTGAGGTTCAAAAAAGAACTTATTAAGTTTGAAAACCTTGCCGAGTATGATACGAATGTCGGTGGTTATCAGGAGTTTACATCCCGCATGAATGATGACGTCGGGGTTACCCCGCAGCCAATCGGCTCAAACGAAGATTTTATCACCGGTACAGGCGGAAACACACCATTTTGATATAAAAAAATATTAACAACGCTGTTATATTTAAAAAAAAGACTATCTTTGCCGTCGCTATTTATTAATTATGTATGTCGAAAAAAGTTATAACATTTGGAGAAATTATGCTGCGACTGGCGACTCCGGGATACCTGCGTTTCTCACAGGCGCATGAGTACAGCGCTGTTTTTGGTGGCGGCGAGGCTAATGTAGCTGTGTCGCTTGCGAATTATGGTATTGATACTGAGTTTGTTACGAGGCTGCCTTTGAATGACATTGCCGACGCTTGCATCATGAACTTGCGTTCGCACAATGTCGGGGTAAAGCATATCATCCGCGGCGGCGAGAGGCAGGGGATTTATTTCCTTGAGACGGGAGCTGTGGCGCGGTCGTCGAAAGTCGTTTATGACCGCGCTCACTCGTCTATCGCTACGATTGAGAAGGGAATGCTTGACTGGGAGGCGATTTTTGCCGACGCCGGATGGTTTCACTGGACAGGTATAACGCCGGCGCTGTCGCAATCGGCCGCCGATGTGTGCCTCGAAGCGATACAGACGGCTAACCGTCTGGGTGTCATCGTTTCGTGTGATCTCAACTATCGGAAAAATCTTTGGAAATACGGGAAGCATGCGTCCGAAGTGATGCCTGCTTTGGTAGAAGGCTGCGACATTGTACTCGGCAACGAGGAAGACTGCGAGAAGGTGTTTGGGATCAAGCCCGAAGGCTTCAACGTGGCAACTACCGGCGGAGATGTTGATGCGGCAATGTTTGAATCGGTTTGTAAACAGATGACTGTACGGTTCCCGCGCGCTAAAAAGATTGTTATCACCCTGCGGGGTGCGATTAACGCTAATCATAATACTTGGGGCGGCGTGCTTTATTCCGATGGAAAACTCTTACAATCAAAGCGTTACGATATAACCCATATAGTAGATCGCGTCGGGGGAGGCGATTCTTTTATGGGCGGACTTATCTACGGGCTGCTGACATATCCCGACTACCAGAAGGTGTTGGATTTTGCTGTAGCTGCTTCGTGCCTCAAACATACTGTCTATGGAGACTTCAACCTCGTTACTGTCGCCGAAGTGGAGAACCTGCTCAAGGGCGACGGGTCGGGGAGAGTTTTGCGGTAGAATTATGAATTAATTAAGAATTAAAAATTAAGAATTAAGAGGACAATCCTCATCACTCAACACTCATCACTAAATAACTATGAACAAATTAAACCAATCAGCCGCTGCGATGACCAACTACCGTTGGGTCATCTGCGCTATGCTGTTTTTTGCAACTACAATCAATTACCTTGACCGTCAGGTACTTTCACTGACGTGGGACGAGTTTATCAAACCTGAATTTCACTGGGATGAAAGCCATTACGGCCGCATCACATCCGTCTTTTCCATCTTTTATGCTATCTGCATGCTGTTTGCAGGCAGGTTCGTGGAATGGATGGGCACCAAGAAAGGCTTCCTCTGGGCTATTGGCGTCTGGAGCGTGGGCGCTTGTATGCACGCCGTCTGCGGTATGGTTACCGAGGCAAGTGTTGGCTTACATTCCGCCGCCGCACTTGCGCAGGCGACAGGCGACACTGCCGTATTAATCGCTACCATAAGCATGTGGTGCTTCCTTGTGGCGCGATGTGTACTGGCTCTCGGCGAGGCGGGCAACTTCCCCGCCGCTATCAAAGCCACAGCCGAGTATTTCCCCAAGAAAGACCGCGCTTACTCTACATCCATCTTCAATGCCGGCGCCTCTATCGGAGCGCTCTTTGCTCCGCTGTCTATTCCCCCGCTTGCAAAGGCATTTGGATGGGAAATGGCTTTCATTATCATAGGCGTTTTGGGTTTCATCTGGATGGCGTTTTGGGTTTTCCTGTATGATAAACCCGCTAAAAATAAGAGAGTTAGCGCTGCGGAATTAGAATATATCGAACAGGACAAATACGAACCGATTGAACAGACCGCAGAAGTGGAAAAAGTGCCGTTCAAAGAGTGTTTCAAGCATAAGCAGACATGGGCTTTTGCGGTCGGCAAGTTCATGACCGACGGCGTCTGGTGGTTCTTCCTCTTTTGGACTCCCTCGTATCTCAATACGCAGTTCGGCATCAAGACGTCCGAAGGTCTGGGCATGGCGCTGATATTCACACTGTATGCGATCGTTACCGTGCTGTCAATATTTGGCGGCAAACTGCCAACGCTGTTCATAGCCCGTAGCGGTCAGAACCCTTACGCCGCGCGCATGAAGGCTATGCTTATCTTTGCGTTCTTCCCGCTGTTCGTACTTTTAGCGCAGCCGCTCGGCATGGCTTTTGCCGACCTCGGACGTAACGCTGCGTGGCTGCCGGTGTTGCTCATCTCGCTCGGCTGCTCGGCTCATCAGGCTTGGAGCGCCAACCTGTTTTCCACTATCGGCGATATGTTCCCCAAAGGCGCTATTGCCACCGTTACCGGTATCGGCGGCATGGCAGGCGGCTTAGGCTCGATGTTCCTGCAGTACATAGCCGGCAACCTCTTTGTCTATGCGGGCGAAACCAACATGACGTTCTTCGGTTTCACGGGCAAACCGGCCGGTTACTTCGTCATCTTCTGCTTCTGCGCCGTCGCCTACCTGATAGGATGGTGCATTATGAAGTCGTTAGTTCCTAAGTATAAACCGATTACTATATAAAGTTTAAGTTTAATTTTTTAATGTTTTGTGTTATGAGAAATTTATTATTTGTATTGGTCGCCCTGTTGTTTGGCGCAACGGGCGCAAGTTCACAGGAGTTGCAGGCTATTAAGTTAAATAAGCCCGACAAAACACGCGGCGCAACGTTTATGCAGGCGTTGACAGACCGCCATTCCACGCGCGAGTACAGCAGCAAAGAGCTTTCTTTGCAGGATATATCCGATTTGTTATGGGCTGCTAACGGCATTAACCGCGAAGACGGCAAACGCACGGCGCCATCGGCAATGAACCGCCAGGAGATAGACGTCTATCTTATAAACAAAGACGGCGCTTATCTCTATGACCCTGCCGGACACGAGTTAAAACCCGTTTCGGCCGGCGACTATCGTAAGGCTGTCGCTGCCGGACAGGATTTCGCAGCCACAGCCCCCGTCTGCATCGTCCTCGTCGCTAACTTGGACAAGCTCGGCGACCCCACGAAAGACGGCACCAAACTCACAGCCGCTATGGATGGAGGTATTGTTAATCAGAACATTAATCTGTTTTGCGCCGCAGTTGGCCTCGCTACCGTTCCGCGAGGCACAATGAACCGCGACGAGCTTACAAAAGCGCTGAAACTGACGGATAAACAGTTGCTGATTCTCAATAATCCGGTTGGATACCCGAAATAATAAGCGCTTAAAAAGTAGATATATGGCTAATAATGAGAAACTTAATCAAGTCATTCAAAACCTGACTGTTCTGAAAGAATTGGCAGAAAGCATGACGGATACCGAGCTGTATCCCGTTTCATTTTTCAGTAAGGCGTATGACCTTGTGCAGAGGATACAGAATGATATTCATTACTTGGAATCCGTCCAGGTGAATTTGTTCGCTTCAAAGATGCAGGAACATAAGCTGTTGATGGAAACTGTTCAACGCCAGATGTTTAGTCTTGAACATTTGGGCGAAGATGCGAATGTAGCTGCTCATCAGGAAAAACCTCAAAATGAGTTGCCACATCCGGTACAGCCGCCGGTTCAGCCGCCGGTTCAACCGCCGGTTCAGCAGTCTGCGCCGCAACCGCCGCCACCGGCTTTCAAAGCCGAGCCTCAACCGACGCCTCAGCCGGCTAAGCCTCAATCTGTGGCGCCTCAACCTGTGGCAACCCAGCCTCAGCCAAAACCTCAGCCACAGCCAGCGCCTAAGCCGTTGCAACCCAGACCGCAACCTGCTTTTCAGCCATTACAACAGCATCAATCCCACAATCCGCCAATCCCCCAATCTGTTATATCAAAAATAGAACAGACGCCACGCCATGCAGTGATAACCCCTGTCCAGACGCCGCCACAGATGCAGAAATTCGGCAGTCCAAGCTCCGTTAATGATTTGATTGAGAAGAAGCGGCTGAAGGATCTTCGTAAAGCATTCAGCATCAATGACCGCTTCCTGTACAAACGGGAATTGTTTAACGGCAGCGAAGAGCAGATGAACAATGTCTTGAATGCGCTGAACGGCATTGATAATATGGATGATACGATGCGATTTTTGTACGACAACCTGCAATGGGATCTTGATGATCCGGTCGTACAGGATTTCGTTAAAACTCTTGAAATCAGATTCTTATAATCAATGGCTAAGCTTACTGTTGTTCCAACTCCGATAGGAAATCTCGGGGACATGACATACCGCGCAGTGGAGGCGCTTAAGGAAGCGTCGTACATACTTGCCGAAGATACCCGCACTACAAGCATACTCCTGAAGCATTACAAGATTGAGAAACGGTTGGTGTCGCATCATCTTCACAACGAGCACAGGAAGGTTAATCAGATAACTGAACTGATGAAAGCCGGTGATAATGTGGCTCTTGTGTCGGACGCCGGTACGCCGGGCATATCTGATCCGGGTTTCATGCTTATCAGGGAATGTATCAGGAAGGGCATTGAGGTGGAGTGCCTGCCCGGGGCGACAGCCTGTATTCCGGCGCTCGTTTTGTCGTCGTTGCCGGCCGACCGGTTCTATTTTGAAGGTTTTCTGCCCACTAAAAAAGGCCGCCAGACACGTCTGAACGAGATAGCCACAGCCAAGCATACGTCCATAATCTATGAGTCTCCGCTCAAACTGCTGAAGACGCTTCAAAACCTCTGCGAAGCATGCGGCGAAGAACGGCAGATATCTGTCTCGCGCGAACTGACAAAGATTCATGAGGAGACAATTCGCGGCACTATTGCGGAAGTAATCAAACACTTCATCGCCAAACCTCCGAGAGGCGAAATTGTCATCGTCGTAAGCGGAGCAAATTAATTTTCAGGATTCATTTTTAACAAACAACAATAAAACAAATGAAAACAATTTTATCATTTTTCGTATTCATATTAGCGGTAACGTCATGCACGCAGTATTCATCGGAATACAAACGCGCTTTGACGGAAAACGATTCTCTGAGGCTGCTCCTGAAGCATAACGAAACAGAGATGAACGAGATGTTGAGCGTACTCAATTCGATAGAGGAAGACATCAAAACCATCCGCGAGGCGGAAGACTTTATCAATTTTCAAAAAGATAACGAGTTGACCGAATCGGGCTTGACACAGATCCGCAAGAACATGGATTTCATTGTAGATAAGCTTAAGAAGGACAAGAAACAACTTTCCGAACTTCAAAACAAGCTTAATAACAGCAACTTACGCATTGACGCTATGCAGAAGACAATAGACCGGCTGACAAAAGACCTGAGCGAGAAAAGCAGCCTTGTGATACGTCTGCAAAGCGAAATCAATCAAAAAAACGAGGAGATACGGAGGATGAGCGGGCAGATTGATAACCTGAGCGCCGACGTAAAAAACCTTCAGGACGAAAATGAACTGAAGGATGAACAAATCAAGGAGCAGGACCGCTCAATACACAAAGTTTATTACTGTTTCGGCACCAAAAAGGAGCTTAAAGAGCAAAATATCCTGACTGGAGGCGGCTTGTTCTCGAAGCCCAAACTCTTTAACGGGAAATTCAACAACGACTATTTTATAGCCATTGACAAACGTCAGGTAACCGAAATCCCGCTCTATGCCTCAAAAGCTGTTGTCAAAACAAATCATCCGAAGGAGTCTTATTCGTTTTCAAAAGATGAAGACGGCAACCTGACGCTTAAAATCAGGAATGTCACCCAGTTCTGGAGCCTCAGCAATTATCTTGTTATAGTTGTAGGATAACAGTTTTTCAGATCCGGTCTTTCCTCTTGAAGAACTTAACTATGTAGTACTTAAGGGGATTAGTGTATTTGAGGCGTTTCCAAGGACGGCTGCTGTGGGGGCGGTGCAGTACCGGCGTGTCCATGAGCAGGTAGTTTTTAAAACCCGACTGGCGTGAACGGCGGGTGATAAACACGTCGAACCAGTCTTTTGACTCTGATAACTCGCTGAAAGACAAGGTGTTAAGAAGATCTGTACTCAGCAAAGTAGAACAGAAGCTAAGGCTGTGGGATGCCTCAACTACCGCTTCTTTATGCTTTTTATAATTAAGGTACGGGAAGTTGACCTTGCCCGTTTCATCAACCGTTACAGCCGCCACCATGCCGCAATTGCCGTGCCGGCGGCTGAAATCAAGCATTTTGCCGAACGTGTCGGGCTTGACGGTTACGTCCGATTCGGTTATAAGCAACGGGACATTCAGCTCAAGCGCCATGCTGCGGGCATGTTGCAGTATTAATCGGTAGTTTGGCGATGGCGTATCGGTTATATCCTCAAGATTGACAAGCTCGAAACCGAGTTCTTTTTGTTTCGTTTCAAGCGCGGCTTTCGTTTCGGAAGAGCTGAAATCGTTATAAACCACGTATTTATGAGGTGGCACGGCAGCCGATACGACGCTGTTTATTGTGTCTAAGGTCGTGTCGAGGGAATCTTTTACCGGCGTGATTATCAATAGTTCTGTCATAATTTTTTCCTGCGGTTTTTGCGTTCGCGATGTTTTATGTAACGGTTCCTGTATTTTAACATATAGTCAAAAGTCTCTGTTGGAGGCATGAATTGGTTGCGCATTGGAGGATAGACGCCTGCCATCAACAGATAGGGATCGTCGTCAATGAACAGCCTCTCAAAGTTGCGAAGCCCTTTCCGGAGGCTTACTTTGCCGAATTTCACCCTGTTGAGGTCTATCAAGCAGAAGCGGCGCGGAGAGGTTTCTTGATTGGTAATCAGTATATTACCCGGCGAATAGTCGGGGTGGAAAATCCCTGCATCGTGCAGGGCGGCAGTATATTTGCCGAACTCCCACAACACCTCCTTAGCCATATTATCAAGCGGTCCTGAGTAGTACCGCCTTATCTCATGCACCTGTTGAAGTTGAACGCTGACAAAAAAACTGTCCGACAGCAGTCCGGCGCTTTTTTTCTCAATGAAAGCAACGGCGTCGGCAACGTCAAATCCGCGTCCGGCAATCTCAAAAGTATTCTCGTATGACCTGTAAGCCTTTGATTTTCTGAAGAATGTGTAAATGATACGATTCAAAAAATGCGGTTTGCCGAAACGCTTGACATTCAGGCTTAAACCATCGCCGAGATCAAATTTTTTAACGGTATTCCTCTGTTTATGAAGCAATTCGCCTCCGTTGTCGAAGTCTTGCGGCAGCCGCTCAACGAACGGGCGGAGATGCTCATACTTGGGATTGACTGTTATTTTCATTGCGAGACTAATTTCTTGATAATTAGTGGATAATAGTTGTATTCGAGATTATGTATCTTATGTTCAAGGGTTTTGACGTTGTCATTGGGCGAAATCGGCGTCAGGGCTTGAAAGATAATCTCGCCTTCATCGTAACGCTCATTGACATAATGGATTGTGATGCCCGATTCATGTTCGCCGGCAGCTAAAACGGCTTCATGAACATGCCTCCCGAACATTCCCTTGCCTCCGTATTTCGGTAATAATGAGGGATGTATGTTGATGATTTTGTGGTCATAAGCTTGCAGTAGCGCAGGCGAGATAAGCGCCATGAAGCCCGCAAGGGCTATGAAGCCGATTTCGTATGTGGCAAGCGTCGCAAGAATGTTGGTTCCCTCGCGAAATTCCGCATTCGTAAACGCAAAAGACGGCACGCCAAGTTTTTTTGCCCTCTCATGAACTTTCGCGTCTTCTCGGTTCGATAAAACAAGCGCCACTTTTATATCATCGCTGGAATCAAAATAATTGATGATATTTTCGGCATTAGTGCCTGAACCAGAGGCGAATATGGCTATCTTTGTCATAATGTGTATGTCTCCTTGTTTTTGCACAAACCTAAAATAATTGTGCACTTATTAATAAATTTAGTAAAAGAAAATTGTAAAAATTGCAAAATAATGCGTTACTTTGCGCCGCAAAATTAGCAAAAATAAATTTTAGTATTAATTTAAACTTAAAAAATTATGTCAGATTTAGCATCACGCGTAAAAGCGATTATTGTTGACAAACTTAGTGTTGAGGAGTCAGAAGTTACTAATGAAGCGAGTTTCACGAATGATTTGGGAGCCGATTCGCTTGACACGGTAGAGTTAATTATGGAATTTGAGAAAGAGTTCAATCTTTCAATACCCGACGACGCAGCCGAGAAGATTTCGACTGTAGGCGATGCGATAGCATATATCGAAGCCGGCGTAAGCGCTCAGCAGTAACATTCAAAATGTTGTCGTATGGAACTAAAAAGAGTAGCAGTAACAGGTCTCGGCGCCATAACGCCGTTGGGAAATAATGTTGCGGACACGTGGCAGGCATTGACTGATGGCAAGAGCGGTGCGGGACCTATTACGCACTTCGACGCAACGAAGTTCAAGACACAGTTTGCATGCGAAGTAAAGGATTTTGACCCTTTGCTGTATTATGCCGACAAGAAGGAAGCTCGCAAGTGCGACCTCTACACGCAGTACGCCATAGCGTCGGCTGCGGAGGCTATAACAGATTCGGGTTTGGATCTTGAGGCGGTAAACAAAGACCGTGTCGGAGTTATCTTTTCGTCGGGCATCGGCGGCATCTATACCTTTCAGGAAGAGGTGCGGGGATACAGCGAGGAGCGCGGTCCGCGTTTCAACCCGTTTTTCATCCCCAAACTGATTTCCGACATTGCCGCAGGGCTTATTTCGATGAAATATGGTTTCCGGGGACCCAACTTCGCGACCGTATCGGCGTGCGCTTCTTCGACAAACGCTATCTCCGACGCATTCAACTATATACGCCTCGGCAAAGCGTCGGTAATAGTAACAGGCGGCTCCGAAGCCCCGATTTCCATTGCGGGCGTCGGCGGCTTCAACGCTATGAACGCCCTTTCCACGCGCAACGATTCGCCGCAGACAGCCTCACGCCCTTTCAGCGGCAGCCGCGATGGATTTGTGATGGGTGAAGGCAGCGCCTGCCTCATCCTTGAGGAGATGGAACATGCACGTGCACGCGGGGCAAGGATTTATGCCGAAGTGGTGGGCGCAGGTCTTTCAGCCGACGCATTTCACCTGACAGCTTCCCATCCGGAAGGACTGGGAGCTATCCTCGTGATGAACAATGCGCTCGAAGACGCCGAAATGAAGCCCGAAGAGATTGATTACATCAACGTTCACGGCACATCTACGCCGGTTGGGGACATCTCGGAAGTGAAAGCTATTAAAAATGTTTTCGGTGAACATGCTTACAAGCTGAATATCAGTTCCACCAAATCAATGACAGGGCACATGCTCGGCGCTACCGGCGCTATGGAAGCTATAGCCTGCACACTCGCCGTTTATCACGACATAGTGCCGCCGACAATCAACCACGCAGACGACGACAATGACCCTGAAATTGATTATAACCTCAATTTCACATTTAACAAGGCGCAGAAACGGCCTGTTAATGCGGCATTGTCAAACACGTTCGGTTTCGGAGGCCATAACGCAAGCGTAATCGTGAAGAAAAACGTTAGTTAGTGATATTTTACAATATAATCAAGCAAATCAGGCTCTTTAGATTGAAAAATAAAGAGCCTTATTTGTCGTTGTACAAGATGCTTGGTTTCTGTCCTACGCAGATAGAACTTTATCAGCAAGCTTTTGTGCACTGCTCGATTACGCCCAAACAGTACGGCAAAGACAGTAATAACGAGCGGCTTGAATTTCTTGGCGACGCCGTTCTTGACGCTGTTATCGCCGACATCGTTTTTCATCATTTTCCTCATCGGCGCGAAGGCTTCCTGACTAACACACGCTCAAAAATAGTTAAACGCGAGACTATGAACCAAGTAGCTCTCGAACTCGGTATAGATGAGAAAATGGTAGCTATGCCTTATGCCGCCATGCACCATAAATACATGTACGGCAATGCTCTTGAGGCTCTTATCGGGGCTATTTACCTTGATAAAGGTTATAAATATTGCCTTAAATTCGTTGAAAGTAAGATTATTGACCGTTTTATTTTGCTTGATAAGCTTGCTAATCAGGAAGTTAACTTTAAATCCCGATTGCTTGAATGGAGCGCGAAAATGCACTTGACGACCGAGTTTGAGGTAACCGACGAGCGTTATGACGAAGTCGGGAAGCCCCTTTTCCGGTCAAAAGTGATGATAGGCGGAGCTACTCTCGCCGTCGGAACAGGCTGCACAAAAAAAGAATCGCAGCAAAGAGCGGCTAAAAAGGTACTCTTCAAAATACGTAATGATGACAAATATGCCCAGAAGCTTGTAGATGAGCGGGCTATCAAGAATTAAGAATTATTTTCTTCCGAAGTCGGCGGGGATTTCGCCCCAGATTGATGTTTCCCATTTCAGCACCGGCGAGGCGTACTCGTGTGTCTGCAACCATTTTTCGGCGCGTTCTATCAGGCTGAATATCTGCGCATTAGCTTCGGTACGTGCGAGTTTCGTCCTGCATTTTTTGTTTTTCACCCATGTGATTGCGTTGTGGCTGTCGGAATAAACCGGCATCGCGCAGTCGGTCTGCTTCAGCAGCGCCAATCCGTGTACAAGCGCCAAAAATTCACCGATATTGTTTGTCCCTTGCGCCATAGGGCCTACGTGAAACAGTTCCTTCCCTGTCTCCACAAAAACGCCCCTGTACTCCATGTCGCCCGGATTACCGCTGCATGCCGCATCTACCGCAATGCTTTCCTCAATGTATGTTTTGCAGAGCTTTGGTTTTGTTTTTTTATCTTGTCCGATGTGTAAAGAAGGCGAATCCATCGAGGCTGCGATGGCTTCGTCGCGGCTGCCGAAAGACTTGTACAAAGCCCCTTCAAAGCCTTTGATCTGAAGCTGACAGTCTGTCCAACTGTCATAAACACCCGGATTTACACCTTTCCAAACTACATAATATTTCTGTTTCATTTTATTCCGAATGAGATGCCCATGTTGGAACCGTTACGGATGAGTTCGTGGTCGGGCGGGACGAGTTTTGTTTTGCCGGCGACTTCGGCGAGGTCTATGGACGTAATGATATCTCCGCTTGCGCAGACCATCCTGCCGAATTTGCCTTTGGCGATCAGCTCGGTGGCATGTCCGCCGAGGCGTGTGGCAAGATTGCGGTCGAAAGGCGAGGGGTTGCCCCCACGCTGGATGTATCCCAGAACGGTTGTACGTACTTCGATGCCTGTAACTTGTTGAATTTCAGCGGATATTTGATAAGAAGGATTACTGACGCCGTTTTGCAGGCCTTCGGCTATGACTACTATCGAATACGGCTTGCCGTTGTGCGCACGTTGGAGTATTTTTTCGTTCACAACATTGATATCAAAGCCGAGTTCGGGTAAAAGAATGACGTCGGCGCCACCCGCCATGCCTGCATAAAGGGCAATCCATCCGGCGTGGTGTCCCATCACTTCCACCACCATTACGCGCTTGTGCGAGCTTGCGGTGGAATGGAGGCGGTCTATTGCGTCGGTCGCTATATTGACAGCGGTGTCGAAACCGAACGTAATATCGGTGCCATATACGTCATTATCAATGGTTTTAGGGACGCCAATGATGTTAAGGCCGAGCTTTGACAGTTTGTAAGCCGTTTTTTGGGTGCCGTTGCCGCCGATGCAAACGATACAGTCGAGGCCAAGCTCGCGGCAGTTGTCGCATATAATCTGCGGTTTGCCGCTATCTTCCGAATCAAGCAGTTTTTTGAACGGTTTCTCGCGCGAAGTGCCGAGAATTGTGCCGCCGAGATTGAGTATGCCTGAAAGCATCCTCTCGTTTAACACTTCGGCGTCTTTGTTGAGCAGCCCTGTGAAACCGTTGTGGATGCCGATTACTTCCATGTTGTAATGCAACAGCGCTGTTTTGCCGACGCCCCGTATTGTGGCGTTGATACCCGGACAGTCGCCCCCCGATGATAAAATTCCTATTCGCATGAAATTGACTTGTTTTCAGATTGCAAAAGTAAAAACTTTTTGAATAAAAAGCAATTTTTTTAAACGAAAACAGTTTAATTACCCGAAAAAGTATAACTTTGCAAGTTATGGATATTATCACACGAACAGTGGCGCCGTTGTTTAAAGCCCGTTTGCGCGATATTGAGCGGTATTCCGGACGTGCGGACGAGATACAGAACAGGCAGTTACGCCGGTTGCTTGATGCGGCGAAAGATACGGAATGGGGCAAACTATACGGATACAGGGACGGACTTGATTATGAAGAGTACCGTTCCCGCGTGCCGGTTTCGCCCTACGAGCCTTTTTATCCGCATATCAAGCGGATGATAAACGGCGAGAGCGACGTGTTGTGGCGTGGAAAAGTCGGATGGTTCGCCAAAAGCAGCGGTACGACTAATGACCGGAGCAAATATATCCCCGTTACGCGCGAAATACTTCACAAGTGCCATTACAAGGGGGCTTTCGACACGGTTGCACTTTATCTCCGCAACTATCCGGACACGCGCTTTTTCTCTAAGAAAGGGCTGATTCTTGGCGGCAGTCATGCGCCTTCGCCACTCAACGCCTGCTCACGATGCGGCGACTTGTCGGCCGTATTGCTTCAAAACCTGAATCCGTTTGTTAATTTGGTGAGGGTGCCCTGTAAAAAAATCATCCTGATGGACGAGTGGGAAGCGAAGGTGAAAGCTATTGCCGAATCTACTTGGAACAAAGATGTAGTCAGCCTTTCGGGAGTGCCGTCATGGATGCTTACGGTGATTAAGGCGGTTATGGAAAGGGCAGGGAAAGAGACACTTGGCGAGGTTTGGAACAATTTAGAAGTATTTTTTCACGGCGGGGTAGGTTTTGAGCCATATCGCGCTCAATATCAGAGACTTATCTCTTCCGAGAGGATGCGGTATATGGAAACTTACAATGCTTCGGAAGGTTTTTTCGGGTTACAGGATGACCCGTCGGATACCGGTTTGCTGCTGATGCTTGACTATGGCGTTTTCTATGAGTTCGTACCTGCCGACGAGTTGCCTCTTTCCGATAATCCGCATGCGATACCGCTTACGGAAGTCCGGACGGGCGTGAACTATGCTTTGGTAGTCAGCAGTTGTGGCGGGTTGTGGCGCTATTTGATCGGCGATACCATCCGTTTCACTTCTGTAAATCCGTATAAATTTGTTATTACAGGGCGTACAAAGCTGTATATCAATGCTTTTGGGGAGGAACTGATGGTGGATAACGCCGAAAAAAGCATAGCAGAGGCATGTAAGGCAACGGGAGCGGCGGTAAGGGCTTACACGGCTGCGCCTTTGTTTATGCCCGAAACTGGGCAGGGACGCCATCAGTGGTTGATAGAATTTGAAAAGCAACCGTCAGATGTTGAGGAGTTTACCAATGTGTTAGACGATGCTTTGAAACAGCGTAACTCCGATTACGAAGCTAAACGGTATAAAGACTTGTCGCTTCAGAAGCCGGAAGTGATTGTTGCACGCGAAGGTTTGTTTTTTGAATGGCTTAAAAAACAGGGCAAGCTCGGAGGTCAGCATAAAATCCCCGCGCTTCAGAACGAACGGACGCTTATTGAAGAACTTTTTCTTCAGAATTAAGAATTAAAAATTAAGAATTAAGAAGTTTTGGGAGAAATGATTAAAAATTTTGCTGTAGTTGGATGCGGGCATATCGGGAAACGGCATGCGGAGATGATTGTCAGGGAAGAGGGCGCTTCGTTGGCAGCTCTGTGCGATGTCAAACCGAAACAGGAGCTTGGCATCGGGGAATATGACACGCCTTTTTTCAACGATTATGACGAGATGATGCATAGCGGCGTCGGTATTGATGTGGTCAATATTTGCACTCCTAACGGACTACATGCCGATATGGCGGTGAAGGCTTTGGAGGCCGGTTATCATGTGGTGATAGAAAAGCCTATGGCTCTGACGATTGCAGATGCGGAGAAGGTTGTGTATGCGGGATTGAAATACCGCCGGCAGGTTTTTTGCGTGATGCAAAACCGTTATTCGCCGCCTTCCGTCTGGATAAAAAACCTTGTTGAAAGCGGCGTTCTCGGCAAGATTTATATTGTGCAGATCAATTGCTATTGGAATCGCGACGAGCGGTATTATCAGCGGGGAGGCTGGCACGGAACAAAGGCGCTTGACGGCGGCACTCTCTTTACGCAATTCTCTCATTTTGTGGATATTATGTACTGGTTATTCGGCGACATCACTGATATTACCGCCCGGTTTGCAGATTTTAATCACGACGGATTGACCGAATTTGAGGATTCCGGGATAGTGAGTTTCCGTTTTGTTAATGGCGGCGGCATCGGCTCAATCAATTATTCCACGTCCGTTCGGGATAAAAACCTTGAGAGCAGTATGTTGATAATAGCCGAAAACGGGAGCGTCCGGATCGGCGGACAGTATATGGATAAGGTCGAATATTGCCATGTGAAAGGCTGTGAGATGCCTTCGCTTGAGCCTACCAATCCCGGAAATGACTATGGGGCGTATAAAGGTTCTGCGCAAAACCATCATTTGGTGATTAGAAATGTTGTAAAAGTGCTTTCTGACGAATCCACCGAGCCTATTACGACAAATGTGCTTGAAGGGCTGAAGGTTGTGGATATTATACAACGGATTTATAATGTGGGAGTTGCGTTTTAAAACTTCCACCGCACCTGCATATTGAGGTCAGTCTTGTTGCTGCCCTCGATGGCTTCCGTATCGCTGCCAATGACGTCGCGGTCGTAGTAGTGCGTCAGGGCGCCTTTCAGCGAGAGGTAGAGGCGCTTGCGGTAGTTACAGTTGAAGACGAGCGTGGCGCGCAAGCCCTCGCCGTAGAGAAACGGACTGTAATAGGTGTAGAGTATGTTGCGCTCTTTCGAGATGATGCGGCTTGCGTAGTCGTCGGTGTTGAAATAGGCTATATAGACGTCGGCTTTGAGCGACTGGTCGCG
>JAISTJ010000095.1 GCA_031272655.1 Tannerella sp. | reverse complement strand
CCGTCATTGCGAGGAACGAAGTTCTGGTGATTCCTTCAGCCCGTCATTGCGAGGAACGAAGCAATCTACTACTACTAAATGAGATTGCTTCACTTCGTTCGCAATGACGGGTGATGTATTAGTAAAAACAAATGGAAAAAAATTTTTACATTAACCATCCGAAGTTCTACGTCGCGGTGGACTGTATCATCTTCGGCTTCAAAGAGCAGAAACTTCACCTGCTGCTACTGAAGCGCAACTTCGAGCCTGCCATGGGTCAGTGGTCGCTCATGGGCGGCTTTGTACAGGTGGGCGAGAGCGTGGACGACGCCGCCAAACGCGTTCTGAAAGAACTGACCGGCTTGGAGCGCGTCTATATGGAGCAGGTAGGCGCTTTTGGCGACATAGAGCGCGACCCGGGCGAGCGGGTCGTCTCTGTCGCCTATTATGCGCTGCTTAACATAGATGACTACGACAAAAACTTAGTACACAGGCATAATGCTTACTGGACGGATATAAACAACCTGCCGCCGCTGATTTTCGACCATGACGAAATGGTTGCAAAAGCACGGAATATTATGAAGCAAAAGGCTGTAAATGAGGATATTGGCTTTAATCTTTTGCCGGAACAGTTCACTTTGACACAACTGCAAACGCTATACGAAGGCATCTTTGGGGAGACGCTCGACAAACGCAATTTCCGCAAGCGCGTCGCCGGCATGCCGTTCATTGAGCAGACCGATGAAATAGACAAGTCAAGCTCACGACGCGGCGCAAGGCTTTACAGGGTTGTTAAAAAATGACCTCAAACGCTGTCCCAGTCCTCGTCCCAGTCGAAATCATCCGCCGGCTCGCCGCTTTTAAACTCGTCAAGGTCGCGGCGGTCTTTCTTTGTCGGGCGTCCAAGCCCCTTAGCCCTGTCAATGAAGCCCGAAATGCGGTTCATTTCAAGGATTTCGTATTCCGCTGCAGGAGTGATGTTTTCGAGATACAGGGGTGTCATTTTTGCGCCCATGCGGCTTTCGGTAACGTCAAGGACGCGAAATGAATATGTAACAGGCGGTTTGCGTACAGCTATCACGTCGCCTGCATGTATCATCCGCGATGGCTTGACGCTTACGCCGCCGACCGATACACGTCCTTTTTTACACGCTTCGGATGCGATAGTCCGTGTTTTGAACAGCCGTACCGCCCACATCCACTTGTCAATACGCACCTCTCTCATCTGTGATTGTACTGATTCATAGTTATTTCCGCACCTGACAAACAAAAACTGCGCACCATTTCCGCCGCAAGTTTTACCCTCTCCGGAAGCGCCTCTTCTTCTTCTAATGTAAACTTACTCAGCACATAATCATACTGTTTGCCCGTTTCAAAATTGTTCCCAATCCCGAACCGGAGCCTCGAATACGCCGTCGTTCCAAGCGTTTCTTCAATATTCCGCAATCCGTTATGCCCTCCGTTACTGCCCTTCGTTTTCAAACGCAAACTCCCGAAAGGCAGAGCCAGATCATCAACCACCACAAGCAGTTGCTCTATCGTAAGCGCCTCTTTCTGAAGCCAATAACGCACCGCATTACCGCTCAGATTCATATATGTGTTCGGTTTCAGGGCTGTCAGTTCGGCGTTTTTAATGCGAAAACGTGCAACAGCGCCGTATCTCTCTTCACAGAAAGGCGCTTCGGCAACGATTGCAAGTTCATTCACGACCCTGAAACCGATATTATGGCGCGTACCCCAGTACTCCTCGCCAATATTTCCCAAACCGGTGATAAGATATTTCATATATATTAATGTATATAGAAAAAAGAGAAGGATGTATAACGCTACATCCTCCTCCCTCCTTTTAATTATGAAAGCAAAAAATTAAGTTTTTATTGATTTATTTTGCTGCTGCTGTTGCGGCGCTCTGGGCTGCGCGGGTCATCTTAACCATACAAACCACAGAGTTCTTCGGGCTGATAAGATCAATGTTATCATACTTCAGTTCGCCTACTTTGATAACTTTGCCAAGCTCCAGATGGTCTATGTTAACAATCAGTCTTTCAGGAATGTTAACTGCTAAAGCTTGTACTTTGATTTTGCGAAGCGACTGGTTCAACTTACCGCCGGCGCGTACACCGACCGCATGTCCCTCCAATACTACCGGCACTTCCATCTGTACGGGCTTGTTATCAAATACTTCGAGGAAATCAAGATGTAAAATGTCGTCTGTAACAGGGTGATACTGAGCCTCTTTCAGTATTGCTTTCACCGTCCTGCCACCTTTAATCGCTATCTCAACGAGATAGATATCCGGTGTGAAAATCAGTTTGCGCACTCCGTCAAACGTTACTGTCAGGTCGGTAACTATAACTCCCTTATTATTACCTGTTTCTACGATTTTTTCTCCCGGTTTGAGCGCTTCCCCGTAAGGCAGATCAATAGGTTGGCTGCCATACAAAACTGCGGGTATCAAACCACTTTTGCGAAGCTCTTTCGATGCTTTCTTGCCGACTGTTTCCCTCGGCGTCCCTTCTAAATTATAAATTTTCATTCTTTTGATAATTAATGTGTTACTCAAAATTAGTAATCGCTTCTAATTCCCCATCACACTTTGACAGGCTTAAAAAAAGCGGTGCAAAGGTAGTGATTTTTTTCATACAAAAAAATTTTTTGCCGTTTTTTTCTTTTCTATAAAAAAAATATCCGTACCTTTGCGCCCTGAAAACATTAAATTTTTTTAAAATTATGAACATATCTCATATCGAACATCTCGGCATTGCCGTTAAGAGTATTGACCAGCAACTGCCTTATTATGAAGGAGTTCTTGGCGTAAAGTGTTACAACATCGAGGTCGTTGCAGACCAAAAAGTGAAGACTGCTTTCTTTAAGATTGGGCAGACAAAAATCGAACTCCTCGAACCTACGAGCGAGGACAGTACAATCGCAAAATTCATCGAAAAACGTGGCGAAGGCGTCCATCACATTGCTTTTGCCGTGCCCGACGTGGCTGAGGCTCTCGCCGAGGTTGAAGCAAAGGGCGTACAGTTGATAGACAAAGCGCCGCGTGGAGGCGCCGAAGGGCTGAAAATCGCTTTCCTTCACCCGAAATCAACAGGAAGTGTACTGACGGAACTCTGCATGGAGTAATTTTTTTAGCAAAAATAATATTTAATAATAAACTGATAATTAAATTTTTATGGCAAATCAACTTGAAAAAGTAAAGGAGTTGATAGAACTGCGCGAGAAAGCCCGTCTGGGCGGCGGCGAGCAGGCTATCCAAAAACAGCATGACAGAGGTAAGTTCACTGCCC
>JAISTJ010000086.1 GCA_031272655.1 Tannerella sp. | reverse complement strand
ATTTTTTAGTTGCAAAACAGCAAAAAGAGTTGCAAAACAGCAAATTTTTCAATAATTAGTTGCAAAACGTCAATTTTACGTTTCTTTAACTTTTATTATCACACATAGTAGTTGATAATCTGGATTGCTTCACTACGTTCGCTTCTTCTTTTTCGCTTGCGGAAAAAATGACGGAAGCGTCCGCCTCACCGGTAATGATATTTTTCTTAACAGTAAACCTCTCTTTTACAGGGAGTTCCTCTGAAATTATCGTTTTAATCATCAGAAATTCACATTAAATCCGCCCATTACCGAAAATGGCTGGAGTGGGTAGCCGTAAAATATCTCGTGACGTCTGAACAACAGATTGTTTAATTGGGCGTAAAGGCTGAACTGGTCGGTAAACTGCCATGATGAACGCAGGCGCAGGTCGTTTACCGCAGGCATCTTGTCTATTTTATAATCAAACGTATCATCGTAATAACCTGCATACATGCCCGACAACATCGTATAATCAAGGCTGATTGTCAACGGCTTTACAGGACGGACATTTACACCCGCGTTTATAACTAAGGACGGTTTACCTAACGGCTTCGTGCTTTCATTTTCGCTTTCATAATAGTTTGATAATCTGACAGATGCGGCATTTTTCCAAGTATCAATATCTTTCACAGTATAATGATAATAAACGCCTTTGAGATAGAAATCAACGACTTGCCTGTAGTCGTATTTCAATTCTAAACCACCCTGAACACGCTGTGACACAGGCTGATATGTCATGCTCATATTAGGAAAACATTTATCCGTGAACGCATAGCTGGAAGGATTAAAAAACACTTCCCCTTCCGTATATTTAAATCCGCCGAAAACATCAAACCAGAAACCTGCGGCAGGCGAGCCACGGAAGCCAAGGGTCAAATCCGCCCATGTCTTGGACGCATCCGCCGTAAAAAAAGTATTAATATAGCGGTTTAGGCGCGACAGTTCCGCCATGGAGTTCGATTCGATACCGCCTTTAAGGTCTGTGTAAAAAACAGACAAGTCGGCAATCCTTGCCGTCAATGAAATATTTGGGGAGGCTAAAAAATCCGTTTCGGAATTTTGCGACACAAGCATCAGGTTCACGCCGAGCAACAGACGCCATGTATCTTTTTCCAAAAGGAAATATGGGTTAATAGTTCCGTTGAAATGAGTTTTAAACGCAGAATCGGGAATGGAATAAGAGATAACATCGGGGGCTGTGTAAGTCAGGACATTAGCCGTAATATCAGCGCCGAAACTTTTTCCGTCATTCACAGCCGAACTAAGTCCAAAGTCAATTTTAAAATGATTTTCGGTCATCCCCTTAGAGTCAGCGTTCATTGAGTATTTTTGGTTGAAATTGGAAAAATCCACCCCAAAATGATAACCCAAAGCAGTCTTGTCGGTCGAAGCAAGCGCGGCATAAGCATTTATCAACCTGTTGCCCTGATTTGTATCTGTATCGTAATCCTGTTCATAAACGGAATTGGCATCGTCATAAGATGACGTTACAACATAACGTACAGCCGCTCTATTAGTCGGCACCCCATAATAATTAAACGCCGAGTAGCCGAACTTGCCGCCGAGTTTCAATACTGATTTGTTGAAGCGGTGATTGAAGTCTATACCGCCGATATTATCGTTTATAACGGCCTTTCGTTTAAGGGTATCGTTGTTCAGAAAACGCACATTACCGTTTGCCGAACGGTGTGAAAACCATATTCCGAGCTTTGAGTTGCTATTGTTGAGCAGATGATACCCGAAATCGCCTACGAAGTTCATGAACATACCGCCTGAGGCGTGCAGATAACCGTTTCTGACGCTGTGAAGAACATCCATAGGCGTAGTGCCATCGGGTAGTACATTGAGTTGTTTTTCAGGAAAAAGCGAAATAGTATAGTCGGAATAGACTATCGGACGTTTCTGAACGGTCATCTCTTTAACTAAAGGAAGGGTGTTTACTTTTGCTGCATCCTGCACAATAGGGTCATATTCGCGTTCAAGCGTCATCTCGCGGGTGAGATTGCGTTTGTCTTCTTCCTCATTTTTTTCGGTGTTCTGCGCTGATAACGAGAAACCCGATAAACATACAATAACAGTTATTATAATACGCTGTAACATAGTTATTTGGTTTTTATTTTTTCTAATCTTTGTTCTATCATGCGGTCCACATCTTCGCTTTTGCCGCCATAGTTGCGTTTAAGTGACGTCAAGTATTGACGCGCCTGAAAATCATCCCCTTTATCAATATAAATATCTGCAAGCAGGATGAAGCCTCGAGCTAACCAATACTGATGGTTAGTGCCGTTCTCGATAAAGTTAAGCATCTCTTTTTCAGCGCGTGTAACATCTTTCTTGTCGTAATAATACTGTGCAAGACGGTATTTCGCTTCTGCGCCGTATTCGGTTCGCGTGTCTTTGCTTAAAGCAGTCAAGTCTCCAAGAGCTTTGTCCGATTGCCCAAGTTTGAGGTAGTATTTTGCGCGTAAATAACGGGCTTCCATTTCTATTTCCGGCGACAAGTTTGGTTCCTTTAACAGGTCGCCCGACGCCTCAAGAGACTCTGTCTCGTTGCCGGTGAACTGTCCGCATCGCATTATACCAAGTAGCGCAGCCAAACGATTTTCACGTGTTTCAGCTACAAGACGCAAGTCTTTGAATGACTGTAAAGCAGGTGCGTAATCCTTGTCCATATATTCTATCTCGGACTTGCGAGCTAACGATTCTTCACGGAATTTTGTGTCGCCACTCTCTAAAACTATACTAAACAGACGTTTAGCTTCTTTGTAATTTTTTTCATCGAATGCTATTTTTGCAAGATAATAGTTTGCATTTGAACTGAAGGCGCCGCCTTTAAAAGTGTTAAGATAGCTGACGAGGCTTCTTTGAGCGCCGCTGAAATCGCCTCTTGTAAACAATTTTTCTGCAGCTAAAAATGTCAACGAATCCTGTTCGCTTACTTCTATTTGCATAGCCCCACCAAGTGAGTTAACATACTGAGCATAAGAACTTACATCGTTGAGGTCTATGTAAACGGACTTCAAATCCTGAACCGCTACTTTTGCTTCTTCGCTGCCCGGATAGTCGGAAATAACTTTCTTGTATGCTGATACGGAATTTTCTAACTGATTATCATTATAATAAAGCAAACCAAGCTGAACGCCGGCTTTGGGCGCAAGGGTGCTGTTCGGGTAACGCGAGATGAGAGAATTAAATGATTGTGCAGCTTCTTGAGGCTTGTCTAACAGCACATACGTCCTGCCGCGCTCATACAGTGCATCGTCTAAGTATTGGGACTCCGGAAAATCGCTCACTATACGGTCCATCTGGCGTATCTTACCGGTATAATCTTTTTGCAGACCTAAAACAAAACCTTTTTGATAAACGGCATAGTCGGCAGAAGACGGTTGCAGGGTTGCTGCACGTGTATAGTTCGTTTCTGCTTCGGCAAACTGACGGTTGTAAAACAGACAGTCGCCAATACGGTTATAGCTGTCTGCCAGCGATTTGGAATCTTCGTTCGTTTCAAGTGTTACATAGCGGCGGAAAGACACTAATGACTGCTGAAAATCATGTCTTTTGAAATAACAATAGCCAAGATTGTAATACACAAGTGAATATGTATCAGAGCTGTTTTGACGGGACAGATTTCTGAAGATGTTGAAATCGGTTATGGCATTCTGGTAATTTTCAAGGCGATAGTATGACTCGCCGCGCCAAAAGTATGCATTAGCGCTTGCTTCGGGGTCGTAGTTACCCATTTCTATCGTTTTAGTAAAATACTCTATCGCCGCTTCCATCTTGTTATTGGTAAATTCCTGATTGCCAAGCTGAAACAGCACGTTTTGCTTGGCTTCAAGGATTTTGGTGCTTGGTTGGCGTATTTTGTTTATGGATTCAAGCGCTGACTGATAGTTCTTAGATGTGAGGTAAACTTCTGCAAGATAGTCGTTTACTTTGTCGGAATATTGTGAGTTAGGGTAGTCGTTCAGGAATTGTTCAAATACTTTAACAGATTCGCCAAAGCCGGTAAACGATGTTTCATGGACAAGCAAAGCATAGTTGTAGAGAGCCGATTCCTGTATTTTCTTATTGAAAGTCAAGGCGCTTGCTGTCTCAAAAGCCATGCGCGCCTTGTTTTTATCGCCGAGCTGCAGATAGCTTTGCCCGAGAAACATACTTGCGTTTTGTCCCGTTTCATCATCATCCGTTACAGTTTTAGTCAGGGCTTCAACAGCGTCATTATATTTACCGAGATAGTAGTCACAGATACCCATGATATATAGTTCACCTCGTCCGGGTTTATCCGTTCCGGCAACATATTTCTTCAACATCTCTACTGTTTTCTCCTGATTTCCAAGATAATAATACGAATTTCCTGCTATCCTGTAAAGCTCATTGTTGTTTTCACTTTTGGGGTATGTGCGAAGCAGCCTGTCTGCCAGTTTTACCACTTCATCATAGTTGTCTTTCAAGTAATTTATCTGGGCGATATAATAATCAGACTTTTCGCGATATTCAGGCGTTCTTTTCAGGCGGTTAAACTCCTTAAGCGCATCATCGTATTTGCCTGTAGCATAGTCTATATAGGCGATGTAATAGATAGCGGCTTGAGTATATTCAACGCCATATTCTCCAACTTTTCCGAAGCTTTCCCTCGCTTCTTCGAGTTTGCCGTTTTTCATTTGTGAGTATCCCAACCGGTAGTTTAGCTCATCTTGTTGACCATCGCTTAGCGCATCTTTGCGAATGTCGGCGAGCCATTTCTCGGCGTTTTGATATTCAGCCCTTTCAAACCATCCCTTGCCAATCAGCAGACACGCTTCGTCCCCATGCTGCGAATCGGGATAAGTTTTAAGAAACTCTTCCAACTGTTCGGTTGCATAGTCTTTACCCTCGTTAAAAGCGATGAAAGCCAGCATATAATCAGCTTCCTGTATTAGGTCTTTATATTTGCTGTCTAATGATGTTTGCAGTTCTGCTTTTTTGAATGCTTCGAGTTTATCTGTTGCGCCTGCATAGTTTTTCAGAAGGAAGAAATCTTTTCCCTCCGAAAAGAGGCGTTCACGGGCGTCAATAGGGTGTGAGCGTTGAGCCTGGGCATCCGCAAAGCTCAAAAAAAGCCCTGCCATCACGATAATTTTGGTAACTGTTCTCATATAAATAACGTCTATTTCGTGGCAAAGATACTATTTCTATGTGAGAATACAAAAAAAACTTGCTTATTTTTGAAATTTTAAGTAATGGAGATTTTTATCGCCCAACAATGAAGCGCTCCACCGCTGGCGCTTCATTACAAAATGCGCCGACGGCCGAATCGGAATGGTATATTTTTTCAAATCAACAAAAGTTACGGCTCTTTGACTTCCCAGCCGAGGGCGCTTGCTCCAAGAATGGCGGCGTCGCTCTCTTTGAGTTGGGAAACGAGAATCTTGACTTTGCCACGCCAAACTTTCAGGACATTTTCTTCCAACGAACGCCTTATAGGATTGAGTATCAAGTCGCCCGCCTTCGTCAAGCCTCCGAACAGGATAATCGCTTCGGGACTTGAAAAGGCGACAAAATTAGCCAGCGCCTCACCAAGAATATCCCCCGTGAACTCAAAAATTTCCTGAGCTAACCTGTCGCCTTTTACGGCAGCGTCATAGACGTCTTTTGACGTAATGCTCTCAGAATCAATCTCCCTGAGCAAACTTTTTTCCGTCCTGCTGACAAGAAATTCACGCGCCGTACGCGCCACTCCAGTAGCCGAGGCATACGTCTCAAGGCATCCGTTAAGTCCGCAACCGCAAACACGGCCGCCTTTTCTTATAACGGTATGTCCAAGCTCTCCGGCAAAGCCGTCATGCCCGTAAACGAGGTTACCGCCTACAACAATGCCGCTTCCGACGCCCGTACCGAGCGTGATCTCTATAAAATCTTTCATCCCGCGCGCGGCGCCGTAAGTCATCTCGCCGATAGCGGCGGCGTTGGCATCGTTTGTCAGCGTAACAGGTATATTATATGTAGCGTCGCTGATAAGGCGCGCCAACGGGACAGTGCCTTTCCACGGCAGATTGGCGGCAAACTCAATGCAGCCGCTGAAATAGTTGCCGTTAGGAGCGCCTACTCCTATGCCCCTGATATTTCCCGGACCGCCTGCCTTTTCAATTATTTCTTTCAGTGCGACAGCAAGTTGAGCGACATAATCGTGTACGTCTTCATGCGCACCGGTCTTTATGAAGCCGTTGTGCAGGATAGTGCCACGCGCATCAACAACCCCAAATACCGAATTGGTACCGCCAATATCAATACCAATAACATAAGGTTTCTCCATTATTTTTTCTATATATAGTTAATAATCAATCACTTTGCTGATGAGATAAAACACAGGAAAAAGGAAACAACAAACACAACCACCTGAATCCAAGCGGTTTACAGAAAAGCAAAGACAGAATCTTTTTTTGCCAATGCAACTCTACATCATGTCCTATTTCTTGTCGTCGGCAGTTGCTTTCAGAGTTTTCGCCTGCTTAGCGGCGGCCTCTTTGCAGCACTCTTTCTTTTCGCCTGCGTCGGCTGTCGCTTTCTTTTCGGCGCAGCATCCCGAAGCGGCTGCTGTCTCAGCTTTCTTCTCGGAGCAGCATCCTTCTTTCACGGCACTCGCTTCCTTCTTGGCAGCGCAGCAACCTTCCTTCTTTTCGGCTGCAGCTGTAGCCGTAGCTTCTTTCTTCTGGGCGCAGCAACCTTCCGCTTTTACGGCACTTGCCTCTGCCTTGGCAGCGCAGCAACCCTCTTTTTTCTCTGCCGTAGCCTCTTTCTGAGCACAGCAACTTTCTTTCTTAGCGGCTTCTTTCTTCTTGCCGTCATCGGCGTAAGTGCCTACTGTTAAACTCATTGTGGCCAAAAATGCCAAACCAAACAATACCTTTTTCATAAATTTTTATTTTAAAATTTGATAAATCCGACTGCAAAGGAAAGAAAAAATTTTGAAATCACGCCTGTTTTAAGAATTTTTATGATTACAAACGCTCATTTTTGCTTTCTTAACAATTTTATTTCTCTATATCTTTGAAATATTTGTACGTTCCAACCTTAAGCTCCTCACATGCGGCTTCATCACAAACAATTATACCTTTCGGGTGCATCTGCAGGGCTGTGATAGTCCACATCTGGCTTATGCCACCCTCAACGGCCTGTTGCAGTGCGCAGGCTTTAGCGTGTCCGTTGACTAACACAAGCACCTCGCGGGCGTCCATCACCGTTCCGACACCTACCGTAAGAGCCGTTTTCGGCACCTTGTTGACGTCGCCCTCAAAGAAACGGGAATTGGCAATGATCGTGTCCGTCGTCAGCGATTTTTGGCGTGTACGGGAAGTCAACGATGAACCCGGTTCGTTGAACGCTAAATGACCATCAGCCCCTACCCCGCCAAGAAACAAGTCAATGCCGCCCGCCGCTTTGATACGCGCCTCATAATCAGCGCATTCCGCCTCAAGATCAGGCGCATTGCCGTTCAGGATGTTTACGTTTTGAGGCTGAATGTCAATATGGCTGAAAAAGTTGTTCCACATAAACGAGTGGTAACTTTCGGGATGCTCGCGCAGGATGCCGACATATTCGTCCATGTTGAAAGTGATGACGTTACGAAACGACACCTCGCCCGCCTTGTTGAGCCGTATCAGTTCACGGTAAGTCCCAAGCGGCGATGAGCCTGTCGGCAATCCGAGCACAAATGGCTTACTATCAACCGCTTTATTAATACTGTCGGCAATATAAGCCGCCGCCCAAGCCGACAAAGTTTCATAGTTACTTTTAATTATTAGTCTCATATATTTTAATGTTTAATTCTTCCGCACCGCAAAATTAAGCAAAAAAAATGTATCCGCAAATTTTTTGAGGCAAAAAGCATACGTCAGATTAATATGCCAAAATGTCAGGTTTGACAGTCTGGCATTTTTTTTGCGGTTTACCGTTCAAAAAAACAATAAGAATATATGGCAAATAAAACAAACAAAGGCACTATCGGGGTTACAAGCGAAAATATCTTCCCGATTATCAAGAAATTTCTTTACAGCGACCACGAGATTTTCCTGCGCGAACTCGTCTCTAACG
>JAISTJ010000194.1 GCA_031272655.1 Tannerella sp. | reverse complement strand
GCAAAGATAATGTTCGATTACGAGATACATTTGGCCGATGATAACAGTCTGATAACGACAGGCTCATCTGTTCAGGTCTTTCTCGACATGAATTTTAATCTGATGTTGAACAATCCGCCATTCTTCATAGAATGGAAAAAGAAATATAATTTGCTATGACTCAATTACTTGGCGACAGCATTGTTTCCGCTCTCGGTTTTACTTCCGAGGAAAATTACCTGAATGTTAAAAACGGCGTAAGCGGGTTGCGTTTTGTTGCCGACAGATACGCAATGTCGGAGCCTTTTATGGCGTCGGAAATAGATGTGGAAAGGTTGGAAGAAGAGTTCGGGACTGCGATTAAGGAATGGGGTCGTATGTCGTCGGACGGTTATTCTAAATTGGAAAAGGCGGCGATAGTTTCTGTTGTTAAAGCGCTGAAACAGTGTGCGATAAGTCCTGCTTCGGACCGTACGCTATTTGTGATTTCTACTACTAAGGGGAATATTGAATGTCTTTCGGATGGACTGGATTGCTTCGTTCCTCGCAATGACGGGAAAGGTGATAGACCGGATTGCTTCGTTCCTCGCTTCTTCTTTTTCGCTTGCGGAAAAAATGACGGGGTACCAGATGTGCCTCGTAATGACGGGGTGCACAATGTTCCTCGCAATGACGGGAAAGCCGACGTGTTTTGCAATGACGACAGGCTGTATCTTTGGCGGTCGGCGGAAAAAATTTCCCGCTTTTTCGGAAATCGGAATAATCCTTTGGTGGTATCAAATGCTTGTATTTCAGGCGCTTCGGCAATTATTGCCGCTCGGCGGGAGTTAAAAGCGGGGCGATATGACACAGTCATCGTAACGGGTGTTGATGTGTTGTCCGAGTTTATCATTTCGGGTTTCCAGTCGTTCAAAGCATTGTCGCAAGAGGTATGTAAGCCGTTTGACGCCAACCGCAACGGGTTGAATCTCGGCGAAGGCGCCGCGACCATGATTTTAACGGAAAGCAATAGCATAGAGGGAGTAGAAGTAACATCGGGCGCAGTCCGCAACGACGCAAACCATATTTCTGGCCCTTCGCGGACGGGCGAAGGCGCTTATCTCGCTCTCCAAAGTGCGGTTAAAGACGTCAATATCAATGAAATAGCTTTTACAAATGCACATGGCACGGCCACTCAGTACAACGACGAAATGGAATCGGTAGCCCTTGCCCGTGCGGGGTTGCAGGAAGTTCCCGTCAACAGTTTGAAGGGCTATTTCGGGCATACTCTCGGTGCGGCGGGCATACTTGAAAGCATAATATCGGTTTATGCCCTCAAAGACGGTATAATACCAGCCACTTACGGCTTTGAAACGTCCGGCGTAACGTATCCGATAAAGATAGTCAAAACCCCACAACCAACCACCAAGCGCCGTTTTGTCAAGATGCTTTCCGGGTTCGGTGGTTGCAACGCCGCGTTGCTGTTCACTTACAACCCTGATTCAGAGGTTACTTCAAACCGCGAATCTCCCGCAAGGTATCAACCATAGCCACAACGTTGGCTACAGGTACGTTTGCCTGAATGTTGTGTACCGAATTGAAAACAAATCCGCCGCCGGCGCCAAACGTTTCACACTGTTTGAGTACATGCGTCCGCACTTCTTCAGGCGTCGCATGTGGCAGAATACGCTGAGTATCAACGCCTCCGCCCCAAAACGTCAGTTTGTCGCCGAAAGCCTCTTTCAACGACTGCGAATCCATGTCGGCGGCATTAATCTGAACGGGATTAAAGATATCGAAACCCGCTTCAATAAGGCATGGCAGCAGCGGTTTCATAGAACCGCACGAGTGTTTGAACACTTTCCATGTTGTATGCTGATGAACCCAGTCATTAAGTCTCTTATAATGAGGCAGCCACAAGTCACGGAACGTTTCCGGCGGGCAGAACTGCGATTCCTGTGTGCCGAAATCCGTCCCACAGGTGAAAATCACATCTACCTTGTCGCCAACAGCATCCCACAGACGCGAGTAATTAGCGATAGCTATATCTGTCTGTTTTTCAAACACTTCATAAACGTAATCCTGACGGATAACGGTGGACATGTACCATTCGGCGATGCGGCGGATGCCTTTCGGGTTACGCAGACTGATACCCGGAATGTACGCGATGTCGCCGAGGGCAGCGCCCCCGAAACTTGCGATGACGGCTTTACCGGTAACGGAGGCTTTATTGACCTCCGAAATGAAAAATTGAAGGTCTTCTTCCGTGATTGCTCCATATTCCTCCAGATTATCGGCAGGGTCGAGCGTGCTGTCGTCAACAGCCGTCTGGCGCTCAATGGCGTCAATGAAAAAAGCTTTCTGGGGCATTTTGGCGCTTGGCGGATACGAGCGGTCGCCGGCGGGATAAAGCAACACCTCCCCGTTAGCATCGGTAGTGAGGTCTATATCGGCGGCAATCAGCACTTTCTGACCCCACGGCGTAACCTGCTCGTGCAGATGGGTCTCGTCAATGCCGAACATATTGCGACTTCCGAAAACCGGCACGCAGTCCACACACATAACTTCCTGAAGCTCAGCGTCTATCTCGCCAAGCATCTGAAACGGCTCAATAACGCGCACCGGACGTTTTTCAAGTCCGTAATGCTCGCGCAAAGCTTCAACCATCTTGCAATGGATACCTGTAACCGATGTAGAGCCAAAATCTATCGGCAGCTTATCCGGCGTCCTGTGATTCAACGCTTCTTTAATTCTTTCTCTTGAGTTCATAATAAATTTATTTGCTGGTAATCAATCCTATAGTTCTGCCTTTGTTTCCGCAGGCGCAGTAAAACATGTAAAAAGTGTCGTTTTTAGGGTTATATACGAGGGAAATCTTGTGAGCATACTGTTTGTCTAAGCCCGAAGGATTTCCGCCTGCTATGTATAACGGCTCGGGATCGGGCGTCCAGTGAACAAGGTCGCGCGAAAATGCCGCCATGATATGCGCCCCACCTTTGCCGACGCCAAAGTAAAACATCGTCCAGTGGTCGCCATCGCGGAACACTTTGCCGTCGGACGAGAAATCGGCGTCATACCAGTCCTTGCGGTTTTCAATCACCGGATTGAACGGATACCTGACCCAATGCGTCAAGTCGTTCGAGAAAGCTACCCCGAGCCTCTCGCGACCGCCTTCTGCCGCATTGTAGAAGTTGTAATACGTCCCCTGATGCTCCACGAGCCATGGCTGATAGATGCAGCTTTTTTCCCAATCCTTGGCGTCGCTTTGATATATTGACAGAATCGGGTCATTGCCGACGCGCGTCCATGTCAAGCCGTCGTCGCTCACAGCCACCCCTTCATAGCCGGGTCGCAGCTCGTAGCCGCCCTGCTTGGGATAACAGCCGTAGAGCGTCCAGTATTTGCCATCTTTCTTTTTCAGGATGCGCGGCGCTTTAATGTCGTAATTTTCATAGAGATAAGCGCCTATGACACATCCGCCATGATCAAACTCGCCTTCCTTGCCGAAACCCATCGCGAGACGCGGTTTAGTCCAGTGTTCCAGATCGTTAGACTCAACTACAAACGAGTTATAGCCACCGTCATAACCGATGAATGACATATACCATACGTCAGGCTCGCCGGGCAACTGATAGACGCACGGAACGTCGTAATTATGAAAGCTTTCCAATCCGGGAATCTTGTAATCCGCCGGAATAACCGGATCGGGATGATATTTCCATCCCCTGTACGGCGCGCTCCACTTTTGAAGCGTCGCAGCGTCTATCGGCTCGGTTGATTCCTGCGCCGTTGCATACGCCGAAAATGCCGAAAACGCAATAGCCAACGCTAATAATGTCTTTTTCATTGTTTTATTGCTTGTTTTTTTCGCCACAAAGATAACATTTTTTTGATTTAAAAGCGATAATTTTTATTATTTTTTGCGCATTCGTGATTTTTACCTATTTTTGCAGAACAATTTTTTAAAAAATGCTATGAAAATGAGTGCAAATTTTAGGCAAACCGTTGATAACATGGAGAGTATGTTTCTCAAGTACGCTCCTTCCATGTTGTTTTATGCTCGGAAATTTGTAGATTTTCAAACTGCGGAAGATATGGTGCAGGATGTTTTTCTCAATATCCTGACCAAAAAAGTAGAATTTGAACCCGATGAGGCAAAAATTGAAAAATATCTGATGAGCGCCGTCCATAACTCCTGCCTTAATGCGTTGAAGCATCAGTCGGTTGTGCAGGAGCATACCACAATGTTAATCAATGAATTAAAGATGGAAGAATTGCTTTCCGACGAACAGCCAGAAGAGCAATGGATCAACCGTGAGCGCATGGAGGAGTTGTATGCAGCGATCGAAAGTCTGCCTGAAAAAAGCAGGGAAGTTGTCAAGCTGTCGTATCTTGAAAACAAGAAAAGCACAGAGATAGCCGCAATGCTCAACCTCTCGAAAAAGACAGTCGAGTCGCATCTCTACAAAGGGATGAAGCGTCTCCGTGCATTCTATAAACAACAGTAGGATGTACGCGCTAAAATTTCAAGTAGGGACAGCATGAAGTCCCTGTAATTTTTTTTCAAACGGAGTAAGTATTTTTTGAGGGATGGTTGTATATATTATGTTATGGGCGAAAGCGAGAAAAATATTGAGCAGGCGGAGCGTACCGAGCTGATGGAAAGCATTATCGTACGCTATCTTCAGGGCGATTGTTCTGAAGATGAGCTTGTTATGTTGCTCGGATGGATACGCGAAACGGCTGCAAACAGGGATATGTTTGTGAAAATCAAACAACTCTATGATTTGCGTCCGAAAGGAGGGCTTTATCCGTCGGAAGAAGAAGTCGAAAGCTGCTGGCAACGGCTTCTTGCCAAGCAAGGAAAGTTTTCACTCAACGAATCCCTTTCGACGCCGCAGAACGCCAAACCTCAAGGCAAGCTCCGCCGCATCGTAACATCAACATTGAGATATGCCGCTGTGGGCTTAACGTTCGCTGTTATGGCCGTTGCCGCCCAGTATCTTTTTTTCAACAAAGAGCCGGATCCGGTTTTCAATACTATAGAAGTCTCGCCGAACTCAAGCCTCGACCGTATAACGCTTCCCGACGGCAGTACGGTGTTGCTCAATTCATCTACCACGTTCCGCTTCCCAGACCGTTTTTCGTCCAAAGTGAGGGAAGTATATATTGACGGCGAAGGCTATTTTGACATCGTCAGGGACGAAAAAAAACCGTTTATTATCCATGCTAACCAGCAGACAATAAACGTATTAGGAACAAAATTCAACGTAATGGACTATTCCACTGATGATTATGCTATTACGACGCTCTACAGCGGTAGAGTGAAAGTGCTATCTTCGGACATTGACGGTCAGGCGGCAAAAGAAGAAACCCTGAAGCCTAACCAGCAGGTCTATCTCGACAAGGCCACTGCGCGCCTGACGGTGTCGAACATAAAGCCGGAGATGGACCGCATGTGGCTCAACAAAACGTACCATTTTCACGGCGAGCCGTTGCAACGCATTGTCAAACGGTTGGAAAAACTATACCACGTCAATTTCACAATTACCGACGAAAAACTTCAAAACGAGCCTTTTACGGGCACTTTCCGCCTTACCATGACTATCGGTCAGGTGCTTGACATCATGAACTCAGGCAAGCATTTCTCCTATAAAATGAACGGCGACAGCATCACTTTGAGTCCAAGAAAACGCAAATAATTCTGATTATTAACAATTTAAACCCCATCGCCTATGAAACAAGTCTGAAAATCACCCCCCCCGCTTCTCGATAAGAGAAAAAAATCGGAAAGCGATTCCGGCGCTTCCCGATTTCATTGAGTTTTTAATTTACCCATGCAGACTTTAAGACAAAAACATTCTGCATTATTGTTTCACTAAAAACGTACAAAGATAAAATGAAAAATTTACAAATTAAGAAAATTCACAATAAAAAGTTCATATCAGTTATGAAATATTCTATTATCCTTATTGTTGTGGGCATATTGCAAGTATCAGCGACAGGATATGCACAGAATTTAAAAGTTTCCATAGACATCACTAATGGAACGATTTACGATGTCGTAACCGAGATAGAAAAGCAGACAGGAATGACGTTTTTCTACAAAGACAGCGACATAAGTCCTCAGCATGCAGTAACGGTAAAAGTGCGCAACAAGACCGTGCCTGAAGTCCTTGACCGGACTATCAAAGGCACCGACCTTGCATACGGCTTCAATAACCGTTGTATCATACTGACTAAGAAGGAGTTCCTTGCTACGGCTTTGGTTTCCCAACAGCAACAGCAACAAGGCAAACGCATCACCGGCAAAGTCATTGACGGCGTAACCGGCGAGCCTATTATCGGCGCCAACGTTGTGGAGAAAGGCACTACAAACGGCACAAGCTCCGACTCCGAAGGCGGCTTCTACATCACCGTCCGCGAAAACGCCACCCTGCAAGTATCCTATCTCGGCTATAAAGCCGTAGAGGTCAGCGTATTAGCAGCGATTAGCGGACAAACCTTTGAAATAAAACTGTTTGAAGACACGCAGGCGCTTGAAGAGGTTGTAGTCGTCGGTTATGGCGTTCAACAGAAAAGAGACCTCACGGGAAGTATCGTCAATGTTAAGGGCGAAAAAATCAAGAACATCCCCGTTGTGTCGGCAGCTAACGCGCTGCAAGGTCGCGTAACGGGCGTTGATTTTGTTACTTCCGACGGACGCCCCGGCGAGCAGCCTAACATCCGTATTCGCGGTACAGGAACGATAAACGGCGCAGAGCCGTTGGTTGTGATTGACGGTATTCC
>JAISTJ010000117.1 GCA_031272655.1 Tannerella sp. | reverse complement strand
AGATATGCCGCGAGATAGTCTCCTTACCCTGGTCGGCATTGATAATCAAACGATTCTGTGCGGCGACCGTCATAGCCCCGCACAATGTCAGCAAACAAATTAAATGTCTCATACTTAATACTTTATATGGTTAGAATTTACTTTTAAGTGTAAAAACTACACTTATTTTATCGCTGCAAATATAAAAATTATTTTTCATATTTCAATAAAAAAATATAGGTTATCAAAAAAATATGTATATTTGCAGAATATTTAACCGGTTTACTAATAAATATAAATACATGAATAATAAGTTATTACCCGTACTTTTCGGGTTTTTTGTGATGGGATTTGTGGATATGGTCGGCGTTTCGGTCAGTTATGTAAAACAGGACATCGGACTTTCCGATACGCTTGCGAACCTTATCCCGTTAATGGTATTTGTCTGGTTTGCAGTATTTTCGCTCCCAACAGGCGTTTTCATGGGCAAGTACGGCAGACGTTATACAGTCCTTGTGAGCGCCGTAATAACTGTCGCGGCAATGCTTATTCCGCTGACAGGCTCGACTTTTGCCATCTTCCTGCTTGCTTTTGCACTGATGGGGATTGGAAATACGGTGCTGCAAGTGTCGTTAAACCCGCTTGTATCGGACGTTGTAGAAGAACGGAAACTAACAGGAATGTTGACCTTGGGACAGTTCATCAAAGCAATCTCGTCCTTTCTCGGACCGGTGCTTATTGGTCTGGCAGCGAGCAAGTTAGGCAACTGGACGTATATCTTTCCAACTTATGCCGCATTGACGGCAATATCTTTTGTTTGGCTCTATTTCACACATATTGAAGAAGGCAAAACCGCATCAAAACAGACAGGTTTCAATGTCATACTCGGTTTGCTGAAAAACCGCCGGATGTTGGCGTGGCTATCAATCATCCTGCTGATAGTCGGGTTTGAGGTAGGTCTGATGACGGCAGTGCCGAAGTTCCTGCAGGAACGCTGTTCGCTCTCACTCGAAGAAGGCGCGCTCTACTGCAGCCTCTATTTTGCGGCGCGCACGCTCGGAACATTCATCGGTTCGTTCCTGTTAGTCAGGGTCTCGCCACGTAAATTCCTGTTACTCACCCTTTTAGTCGCTATTATTTGCCTCACTTTCTTTGCTTTTTCTTCAAACATCTGGGTATTAAGGATTTGCCTGTTTGTTGTAGGATTAACATGTGCAAATGTCTTCGCAATAGTCTTCGCAACGGCTATCCAGTCAGACGCCCCGAAAGCTGATGCCATCTCCGCATTGATGATAATGGGCGTCGCTGGAGGCGCATTAATCCCGCCTGTGATGGGAGTAATAGCCGACGCTGGCACACAGTTCGCCACCCTTTTCGTTCCCATCGCCGCTTTAGTCTATATTTTTACCGTTTCGATTTTTTTCATCAAAAGCAAATGACCCCAAAAGAAAGACTACAAACCGCATTAAACCACGAAACTACCGACCGTCCGCCTTTTCAGGCTACATTCACGCCTGAATTTGCCACCCGTCTGCAGAAACATTTCGGTTTGCCATCTCAACTGACTGAGCCTCACCACCGTATATGGTACGGATACGATCTTGAACTGCTTACCCGTCAAGACGCTTTACAGGCAGGCGCAGGATGGGTAACTAACTATTACCTTCATAATGAGCCTTTTACAGACGACTGGGGAATCCACTGGTGCATTGACCGCTACGAAACACCTTTCGGCAAAGGTTTTTATACAAACCCCGACAGCTGTCCGCTCGCAGGTGAAACACCTGATATAGAACATTTTAAAGCCCCAGACCCAAACAAACCCGGTATGTACGCTCATGTAGAGCGCCTCGTCAACGAATATGGCAGGGATTACTACATCATAGGCCGCGTACATTGTACTGTTTATGAGCTTTCTTGGGCATTGCGCGGCTTTGAAAACATACTGCTTGACCTCTTTATCAATCCTGACCTCGCAAACCGGATCCTCGACATCGTTACCGATTATCATCTTCAAGTCGCTGTAAATATGGCTCTTAGAGGTGTTGATATGATTTGGCTCGGCGATGACTGGGGCGCACAAAACAATCTGATTATCAGCATGGAAACATGGGATGAATTTTTCAAACCGCGTTATGCCAAAATTTGCAGCGCCATCAAAAATGTTAATAAAGACATCAAAATAGCCTTTCATTCGGACGGTTGTGTTTACGACGTTATCCCCGGACTGATTGATGTGGGCGTTGATGTCTTGAATCCTGTCCAGACCGAATGTATGGATCCGGCTGTACTGAAGCGGAAATACGGCGCAAACCTCTGTTTTTTCGGCGGAATAGCGGTGCAGTCCACCCTTCCTTTCGGCACGAGGAATGATATCCGCAAAGAATACCAATGGCTCAAAAAGACGCTTGGCAACGGCGGAGGCTGGATTTGCGCCCCAACTCATCATGTCCAGCTCGACACCCCTATTGAAAACTTTCTTGAACTTGTAAATATCTGACAATAAAATAATTATTTGATATGAGAAACATTTTTGTTATTATGCTGTTCATGGCAACAGCGACCGTTTCTGCAAATGCGCAGAACGAAATTTCCCTTGCAGGAACATGGAGAGTAGCGCCTGATGTGTTTGGCATTGGCGAACGCAATAAGTGGTACGCCTCCGAACTTCCGCAGCAGGCAGACCTTTGGATGCTCGAAAAACTTTATTACAAAGGCAATATAAGCGAGCAGCCGGAAGAAATGATGCTACCCGGCACCGACAGCGACGGCCGGCTCGGTCAAGCTTGGACTCCAAGCGTAGGACTTACCCACGGCCCCGTCCGCATCTATGCTTATGACGGCATCATCTGGTACGAGCGTGAAATCACTATCCCCGAAGCGTGGAAAGGAAAGACAGTAAAGCTTTTCCTTGAGCGCGTGCCGGGGTTAAGCAAAGCATGGCTTAACGGCACTTTTAACGGCTCAATCGAAGCCTTCGCAACTCCGCACATCCATACCCTGACCGCAGACGCCAAACCCGGCAAACACAGGCTTACTATGCTGATTAGCAATAATTTTGAACGCACAGGGCATTATCTGCTTTCGGGGCTGAGCACAAAATGGAACGGGGTACTCGGACGTATTGAACTGCAAGCCGAAAACCCTGTATCTATCAGCTCAATAAAGATTTATCCCGATATCAAACACCAAAAAGCCAAAGTAGATATTGCCCTGAATAACAGGGATAAAGCGCAAGCGCAAGGCTCGCTGACGCTTACCGTTCGCAAAAAAGGTGAAACGAAAACGGTTTCTGTCATTAAAACCGATGTGTTAATAAGTGATACTTTGCAAATTACAGAGACGGAAATTGCAGTTCCGAACGCAATGCTTTGGGACGAATTTAACCCCGCTATTTACGAAATTGAAACTGTTTTGAATATTGCAGGCCAATCGCCCGAAAGCGTTACTAACACCTTTGGAATGAGAGAGATACACACTTTAGGCAAGCAATTTATACTCAACGGCGAGCCGCTTTTCCTGCGCGGCACTCACGACGCCTGCCAGTTTCCGTTTCACGCAGGACCGGACATGACGCGCGAACAGTGGGAAAAGATGCTTCACACCTACAAAAACTACGGTCTCAACCATGTGCGTTTCCATACCTGTTGCCCGCCGGAAATTGCATTTCAGGTAGCAGACGAGATAGGAATCATTTTTCAGGTGGAGATGTCGTCTGTGGAGTATTTCCACGAATGGAAAAAAATACTTGACACTTACGGCAACCATCCTTCGTTTTGTCTGTTTTCTTGCGCTAACGAACTGTTTACCACCGATGTAACCGCTCCGCTTATAGCAAAGGCCAAGCAGTACGACCCGCGCCATCTATATACATGCACGTCCCATCCGTGGCAACCCAACCGCAGCGACGATTATTACGTAACAGCCTGGGGCGTTGATAATAAGCAAAATGTAGGCATTCAATGGGGCGGCGGCGACGTGGTTTCCGTAACCCGCTTCAACACCGATGCCCCCGAAACCGCTTCCGACTATACAGACGCCGTTAATGGCATCGAAGCGCCCGTTGTATCGCACGAAATGGGTCAGTGGGCAGTCTATCCCGACCTCGCCGAGATACCGAAATACACCGGCACAATCCGCAACTACAACTTTGAACGCATACGCGACGACCTGCAGTCTAAAGGACTTCTTGCTCAAGCGCCCGCTTTCACACAGGCTTCCGGCAAGCTCGCACTTATTCTTTACAAAGAAGAAATCGAAGCCTGCCTGCGTACTCCGAATTACGGGGGTTTCCAACTGCTTGATATTCACGATTATCTGGGACAGCAAATCTCAACTGTCGGGATAATAAACGCTTTCTGGGAATCAAAAGGTCTTACAACAGCCGCCGGGTTTCGCGAATTCTGCTCGCCTGCCGTGCCGCTACTGCGCATGAATAAACGCATCTGGACACAAAACGAGACGTTTGAAGGCAACGTGGAAATAGCGTATTTCGGCAAGCCGCTCAAAAATGACGTTCTTCCGAAATGGAGCATCCGCGACAATGCCGGTAAGATTGTTGCATCCGGCAAACTAACTAAAACCCGCATCAAAGGCAGGGGTTTGATGCCTCTTGGAAAAATTTCCGTTTCACTGAACAAACTGCCTGCTCCGGCTAAACTTCAGATTGTAGTTGAAGCTCCTGAAGCTGAGGCGATTAACCGCTGGGATATATGGCTTTATCCTGAAGACGTTTCTACTAAGTTACCCGCTGAAATTAAGGTGTTTACGGAATTTAACGGCGATCTTGTTAAAACGCTTGAACAGGGTGGCAATGTATTGCTTTTTCCGCAAACAAAAGAGCTTCCCGGCTCACGTCCGGGCTGTTTCACTCCTGTTTTTTGGAACTCTCTCTTCAAATGGGGCAACAAAGCCCACACAATGGGCATTTTCTGCGATCCGAAGCATCCTGTTTTTGAGGCTTTTCCGACCGATTTCTTCTCCGACTGGCAATGGCATGACCTCGTAATGCACTCACGTGCAATGGTTTTAGACAAAGTGCCTTCCGGTATGAAACCGTTAGTGCAGGTAGTGGACAATTTTGTTACCAACCAGAAACTTGGCTTACTGTTTGAATGTAAGGCAGGAAGGGGTAAGTTAGTAGTCTGCTCAATAGATCTGTTCACCGATATTCCAAACCGCCCCGTTGCGCGGCAGTTGCTCCACAGCCTGCTTCAATACATGCAAAGCAACAAATTTCAACCAGAATATACTATTAACAATAATTTTTATGAAAACTAATCTTTTTATCTCCGCAGCCGTTTGTATCTGCTGCTTTTTCAGCGCTGTAAATTTCGATTCTCAAGCGCAATCCTCTTATTTTAAGGGAGGTAAGTTATATCTCGTTTGTTCAAGCCATCAGGATATAGCTTGGATGGACAGCATCGAA
>JAISTJ010000152.1 GCA_031272655.1 Tannerella sp. | reverse complement strand
AGCCATGGCAGCGAAGGAATGCCGAGGTCGTCGCCGCCCGGAAAGGCGATGGGATTGATTTCCACGCCGCCGATACCCGCCGCTTTCATCACGTCAAGTTCGCGTACTATCTCTTTGGCAGACAGTTTGTCGCCGTTCCACCACCAGCGGACGAAAGGTTTAGCCGTAGCGGGCGGGTTGCGGAACAACTCGTACAGGCTGTCGTCTTCGCTTGCTGCGGCAATACTGCTGTTATCTGCATTAGAGTTGCATAACATGCTCATAGCCATAGAATTGCTCAAAGCGATAGTTTCGCTTGCCGCTTTAACTGAAGGCAGCCCTGCTGCCAGAGCTACTCCCGATTTTAAAAATTTTCTGCGCGTAAAAGCGCTGTTGTTTGTCTCTTTCATATCATTTATTATTTAGTAATTTATCTGCAAAATCAAGATAGCATCCCCAGTCGTAATCAGTAACATCGTGAACGCCGGTACGTATATGATATCCGACAGCATTCATAACAGGCTGATTTACTTTTGGATTATCATTAATGGTAAGCCCTTTCAGTCCATAGAGATTATAGACCGGCGAGGCATAGACGCCTGCGAGGAACTCGCCTTTTGGGTCAGCCCACCGGTCGTCTTCTGCGCTTGCGATATAGGCAAAACGTGGGGCTATCAGGGCAATAAGTTCGTGTTGGTCAAAAGGCAGAGCAGCCTCGTTGTTGGCATAGAAATTAAGCGCCGGACAGAACCAGTGCGGAAAAGAAGACGTAATTCGTGCAAGATGTTCGCCAAATACCCTCTTGGATAGAGCAGCGCCACCACAGCCTGAATCATTGGAAATCACTATTTTAAACCGTTTATCCTGTGCGCCTGCCCAGAGCGCCGATTTTCCCTGCCGCGAATGACCCATGATGATAATCTTTTCTTTATCAACACGTTTAACAGTTTCAAGGTAATCAACAATCCTGCTTGACCCCCAAGCCCATGCGCCTAAAGCCTGCCATTTATCAGAGGCTTTATTATCAGGCTTATAGGATGTAAAAAGAGAGACAATGCTCTCGTCTTCTTTGTTTGGGGCGTCGGGGTAGATGTCTTGATAGAACATTGTAGCCACCCCATAGCCGCGTGCTATTATTTTTTCTATACTCCATCGTGTAGCCTGATTGCCGCGCTTCCAATCGGGGTCATCTGCAGTTTTCAGGCGTGAAAAAGATGGCGTATAAAGAATTGTAGTATCCAAGCAGATACTGTGGTTGCCTTTGTAGTTATATGACACAAAGACAGGTATTTTCGCCTTGTTATTGTTCGGAAGCAGCAGTAACAGAATGGCTTCAAGCGATTTGCCGTTATTAGTAAAGACAAACTTCACCTGTCGGGCAGTTGCTTTGCCTTCCATGAAGTTCGGATTTTCAGACAGTACAGTGTAGGAAACGGGTATTTTTTCGGCAGGCGTCTGTCCATAAAACTGTGAGGCGAAGAACGCCATAATTTCAGGGCGACGGCGGTTTTCCCATTCTTTGACAGTAGAGACTTTTGTACCGTCATTACAGGTCAGCGGGTCAGGGACGTCAAATGCAGGCACTTTCGCCTCGTCGTAATTAACTTCCTGAGCATAAGCGCTAAAAGTAAAAACTGATATAGTTATTAATAATTTAATTTTCATAGAAAAGCGTACTTAATATTTTGGAATAAGTTTTACAGTCCATTCTACCTGCGTGTCGGCAGGAACGACGGCTTCAAAGCCGGTCAGCGTGGTACCGGGATTGGGGGCGTCGTAGTCATGCGTCGGGGTTGTTGACCATGTTTTGAGGGTGATTTTGACAGGCGAGGTTATTTCGATGTTTAGTTTTTTGCCGTCTTTGGTCAGTTCGATGCTTTTGTTGCCTCGCAGTCGTACCGTTGCGCCGGTCAGCAGCGTCCATCGTACGACAGTCTCTTTGTCGAGCGTCTTAAATACGTCTTTTACAAGTGCTTCCTTGCTTTTGACTATCGCTACCTCGCGCTGACACGAGGCGAGTTGCCCTTTAAACACGTCTTGCAGTTGGACAGTGGCGCTAATGTAGTCGGGCGTTGAAGACGTTGCGATGATATCGGCGTGACCGTTAACCCGATGTAACTGACCGTCAACTGTTAAGGTATTGTGTACAAAGTTGTTATAGCGAAAGACCTCCCAGCGTTGCGAGTTCTGCGAGCGGTTCCAGAGGTCAACGCCCTTGGTTTCCAATGAGTTATAGTCCTGCATGCCAAAGTCGGCCGCCCAGCGCACGCCGTTGGCTTCCATCACAAACGAACCGGCGTCCAAATGTGCATGGTTGCTCGAACCTGTACCGCCCTTGAAACCTGCGAAGATTGCTTTCGGGTCTGTCCACGAAGTTCGCATCAAGGCAACCGGCGTTATGCCATGACCCGACCATAGCAGGTCTTTGGGTGGCTGTATATCGTTGAAATTCAGTTCGCTGCCCCAGAGAAGCAGGGCAGGCAAAATGCGCTCGCCGAGCGGAACAGGTTTATTTTCAATGTAATACTTCTCGTTCCAAAGCAGGGACGGGTCTTTCAGTTTTGAGGCGAACCAGAACATCGCCGGACTGAGCGAGCCGCCCAGACCGCAGTCGCAGAAGTTATAGCACAGATGCGTCGCGCCTGTCATATTCTGCTGAAAACGAGCAGTTTTAAGGAAAGCGGACGATTCTGCCAGTCCGAAATCTGTTCCGAAAATCTTCTCTATTGCGCTAATAAACAGCACATTAAAGGTAGTGCCGTAGTCCCAGTAACTATAGCCTTCGGGGTAGCCGCCGTCGGGCGCATAGTCAGCCATCGGCAGTTTGATGGATTCTATTGCATTGTCTATCACGTATTTCGACAGTTCGGGCATCTCGTCATAGATAGCCAAAGCGCCGAAAGTGATACCGGCGTTGCAGACTTGATTCCAGTTGTGGGTGGCTGTCTTGTACCATGCATAAGTTGTATTCATTGAGGCGTCAAGCCCCTTTTGCAGAATAGCGTCGGCTATGATTTTTCGGGCATCGGCCGACAGCGCGTCGTAGAGCCAGTCGTAGCCGATAGCCATCGCCATCGTCATCTCGCCAACATCAAGGAAATGCGATGGGTTCCAGTCTTTGAAGAGCGCTATCGTAACCATCTCTTTTTCAGCCTTATCTTTGAATTTGACGTCGCCGGTCATTCTGTAGGCATACGACAGGTAGAAGATGCGCCTAAGCGCTTCGCGCGAAACGCCGAGCAGACGCTTGCCCGTCATCTTACGCTCTAATTCAGAAAGTTGTATAATAGCATTGCTTTCATCTATTATTGCCTGATGAATTTTAGCCCTTGCAGCGTCGGTGGCAATGGTGTTTTTGACTTTCTGCTCTTCGCCTTTAAGCATCAACAGGCGCGGGTGATCAGGCACTGAAACCTCGTTGGGAATGTTTTTCCATTGTGCATTGGCGCTCAAAGCAATGATAATCAGCGCCGTAGTAATGATTTTTTTCATAGTTATTTTTGTTCGATAAGTTTCATTCCGAGGTTGTACATCGCAAAGGCGTAGGTATCGGTTGTTTCGTCTATTACTTTGCTGATGGGCTTACCGGCGCCGTGTCCGGCTTTGGTCTCGATGCGGACAAGTTTGGGCTGCTTTCCGGTGTTAGCCGCCTGCAACGTTGCCATATATTTAAATGTGTGGGCGGGGACTACGCGGTCGTCGTGGTCGGCTGTCGTGGCGAGGATGGCGGGGTAGGGGACGCCATCGTTGCGGATAGTGTGCAGAGGGGAGTAGCCATGCAGATAGTTGAACATCTCGCGGCTGTCTTCGCTTGTACCATAGTCGCTCGCCCAGTTCCATCCTATCGTAAACTTATGATAGCGAAGCATATCCATCACCCCTACGGCGGGTAAGGCTACGCGAAAGAGGTCGGGACGCTGATTGACCACAGCGCCTACTAACAGTCCGCCGTTTGAACCGCCTGATATACAGAGTTTTTCCTTGACGGTGTAGTTCTCTTTGATGAGATACTCGGCGGCGGCGATGAAATCGTCAAAAACATTTTGTTTCTGCTGTTTAGTGCCTGCTATGTGCCATTTTTCGCCGTACTCGCCGCCACCGCGAAGGTTAGCCTGAGCATAGACGCCGCCGTTTTCGAGGAACGGTATGCGCGAGGCAGAGAACGACGGTAACAGACTGATATTGAAGCCGCCATAGCCGTAGAGCCAGACAGGATTGCTGCCGTCGCGCTTCAGACCTTTCCGGTAAGTTATGAACATAGGTATCTTCGTACCGTCTTTCGAGGGGTAGAAAACCTGCTCGGTTACATAGTCGTCGGGCTGAAACTTCACCTTCGGGGCGAGGTAGAGTTCCGACTTGTTGACGTCTATGTCGTACTTGTAAATTGTACTTGGGAAGGTGAACGAGGTGAAAGTGTAGAATATCTCCTTGTCGTCTTTGTCGCCGCTGAAGCCCACAGAGCCGAAAGTCGGCAGTTTGACCTCGTAGAGGCGCTGACCGTCAATAGAATAGATGTATGGATGGTCGGAAGCGTCCTGAGTATAAGTGAGTAGCAGTTTGCCGCCGATGAAACCTACGTTGTTTAGCACGTTGTCGCTTTCCGGCACTACGTCAACCCACTCGTTCAGAACGGGATTCTTGAGCGGCGCTTTCATCAGGCGGTAGCGCGGCGCGTTATAGTTGGTGAAGAAATAAACCGTCTCGCCGATGACCTCGACGGGTGAGTACTCAAAGTCGTGGTCGGACGTTAGTTGTTGGAAGTTTGAGGTTTGAAGTTTATGGTTTATAGTTTGAGGTTTATGGTTTGAAATCTGAAATCTAAAATCTGAAATCTGAAATTTAGAAAGGTCGCAAAAGAAAAGATTGTTCCCCCGTCCTTCGCCCGATTCAAAGACGAAGAGCGTCTTCTCGTCCTCGTCCACCCAAGCCGTATAGAAGCGTTTAGGGTATTTCTTGTTTTCATATATCAGAATATCAGACGATTGCTCTGTGCCGAGTGCGTGATAGTATATCTTGTGATTTTCGTTGACGTTAGAGAACTCCTTGCCTTCTGTCGGGGCGTCGTAAGCGCTGTAATAGAAGCCGTTGCCGTGCCACGCAGCGCCGGAGAACTTCGCCCAGAGGATATGGTCGCTCTCTAACTGCTTGGTAGCGAGGTTCATGACGTATATCTCGCGCCAGTCGCTACCGCTGCGCGAGATAGTGTAAGCCATATACTTGCCGTCGTTGGAGAATGAGACGCCGGAGAGCGCCACCGTGCCGTCGTCCGACAGTTTGTTAGGGTCGAGCAGCACCGTCGCCTCACCGTCGAGCGTCTTCTTCTCGTACATCACGCTCTGGTTCTGCAAGCCGTCGTTCTTCGAGTAATAATACATCCCCGTCTTCTTGTTCTTCGACGGCGCCGTAATCTTCTCATAATTAATCACATCCGTAAGGCGCTGTTTGAGAGCCTCACGGAACGGTATCCGGCTCAGATACTGCTG
>JAISTJ010000142.1 GCA_031272655.1 Tannerella sp. | reverse complement strand
AGGCGCGGATTGGCATAGATATACTTACGTATCTTGCTGTCTTCCAGCAAGGTGTCGCCATAGTTCTTGCCACCATACCAGTTGGAATCCCATCCACGGATAATTCCTAATCGGTTACTTATCGGATTAACTTTCTGTCCCATCTGCTATTTAACTTTGAATTTCGTTTGTAATTTGTTCTGTTTCATCGCTTTTAACTGCTTTATTCTTAGTATCGACAAAGAGTGTAACGTGGTTAGAGCGTTTACGGATGCGGTAGCCGCGACCTTGCGGCGCGGGGCGCATGCGCTTGAGGGTTGTTGCGCCATCGACCTTGACCTCTGTTACGTACAGTTCGCCGCTTTCTGCCTTGCGCTCGTTCTTCGCTTCCCAGTTGGCTATCGCCGAGCGAAGCAGTTTCTCTACCTTCGCCGCGGCGTCTTTGTTGGAGAACTTCAACACGCCGAGTGCGCGGAAAACTTCCATGCCGCGTATCATATCCACTACAAGACGCATCTTGCGCGGCGACGACGGCACATTGTTCAATTTTGCAAAGGAGACCTGCTTAAGCGCTTCCTTTCTTGCATCTGCTGTATTTCTTTTTCTTGAACCCATAGTCTTTTACTTTTTATTTCCTGCATGGCCACGGAAGATGCGCGTAGGCGAAAACTCTCCCAACTTGTGACCTACCATATTCTCTGTTATAAAGACGGGAATGAACTTGTTCCCGTTGTGTACGGCTATCGTATGCCCCACAAAGTCGGGGGAAATCATCGACGCCCTCGCCCAAGTCTTTACTACTGACTTCTTGCCTGTTTCATTCATCGTCAAGACCTTCTTTTCGAGTTTGACGTTGATGTACGGACCTTTTTTTAACGAACGACTCATATATAATTCTCTTTCTGTTAATCAGTTAATTATTTTTTCCTTCTCTCTATAATGTAACGGTTTGAGGATTTCTTCGGCGCTCTTGTTTTCAAGCCCTTAGCATACAAGCCTTTACGTGAGCGGGGGTGTCCGCCGGAAGCACGTCCTTCGCCGCCGCCCATGGGGTGGTCAACGGGGTTCATTACAACGCCGCGATTGTGGGGGCGGCGTCCCAGCCAGCGCGAGCGTCCGGCTTTACCGGATTTCTCCAACCCGTGGTCGGAATTGCCTACGCTGCCTACCGTTGCTTTGCAGGCGGCGAGTATCTTGCGGGTCTCGCCGCTCGGCATACGGATGATAGCATAACCGCCTTCTTTCGAGGTCAACTGTGCGAATGCGCCCGCCGAGCGGACTAACTTCGCACCCTGACCCGGACGCAGTTCGATGTTGTGGATAATAGTACCGACAGGTATGTCCTGCATCGGTAAGGCATTGCCTATTTCGGGAGCCGCTTTGCTGCCCGACATCACTGTCTGACCTACTTCCAAGCCGTTAGGCGCTACGATGTAACTCTTTTCGCCATCGGCGTAATACAGCAGCGCTATGCGCGAGGTACGGTTTGGGTCGTACTCTATCGACTTTACTGTTGCCGGAACGTCGTCTTTACTTCTCTTGAAGTCGATGAAACGGTAACGGCGCTTGTGACCGCCGCCTAAGTACCGCATCGTCATCTTGCCCTGATTGTTACGTCCGCCTGATGACTTCTTGCCGACTACAAGCGATTTCTCTGGCGTGCTCGCAGTGATTTTATCAAACGCGCCAATAATCTTGTGTCTTTGCCCCGGGGTTGTGGGCTTCAATTTTCTAATTCCCATTTCTTTTTTTATCTGTTAATTTACATAATTACATAATTCGCATAATCTACATAAATTTGTTAATTCTGAAAATTCTGTAATTCTGTCTTTTAATTAAATATTACTGAAGAAATCTATTGTTTCGCCTTTTTTGAGGGTTACTATCGCTTTTTTGTATGCGTCTTGCCGTCCGCTGACGACGCCCGACTTGGTGTAGCGGCTTTTCTTCTTGCCTGCAAACTTCATCGTGTTGACGTCTTCAACAACTACCTGATACATCTGCTCGATGGCTTCCTTTATCTCTATCTTGTTAGCGTCGGGCGAAACGCGAAATCCGTAGCGGTTGGGGAACTTTTCCGTTACCGCCGTCATCTTTTCTGTTACTATAGGTTTGATTATTATTCCCATCTGTCGTTTCCTCCTTATGCTTTTAAGTTGTTTTCTATCTGCGCTACGGCGTTCTCGGTGAGCAGCAGCGTCTTGGCGTCGAGTACCTTGTAGGTGTTCATCTCCGGCACCGTTACGACGGTCGCTTTCTGCAGGTTACGCGCTGATTTGTAGAGCGTTTCATTGTTCTCCGGCAATACCAGCAGGGCTTTCTTGCCGTCTGCCTTCACGTCTTTGAGGAAGGCTGCAAACTCTTTGGTCTTGGGCGCTTCGAGCGTGAAGTCTTCAACTACCGTGATAGCGCCTTCCAATGCCTTATAGGTCAGCGCCGAGCGGCGTGCGAGGGCTTTCACTTTCTTGTTGAGTTTGAAACTGTAATCGCGGGGTTTGGGTCCGAAAACTCTGCCGCCGCCTACTAATACGGGCGATTTGATGTCGCCTCTGCGGGCGCCGCCGCCGCCTTTCTGACGTCCCAACTTGCGGGTTGAGCCGGCTATCTCGCTGCGCTCTTTCGATTTGTGGGTGCCTTGACGGCGGTTGGCAAGGTGCTGCTTGACGTCAAGGTAGATTGCGTGGTCGTTAGGCTCAATCCCAAATACCGTATCGTCGAGGGTAACAGTTCTGCCCGTCTCTTCTCCTTTCTTATTTAATACATTCAGTATCATAGTCTTATACTTCTATTAATAAAATTGAACCTTTTGCTCCCGGAACGCTACCTTTTACCATCAAAAGGTTCTTTTCGGGCAATACCTTAATCACTTGCAGGTTCTGGACTGTAACGCGGGCGTTACCCATCTGACCTGCCATTCTTGTTCCTTTGAAGACCTTTGCGGGGTACGAGCAGGCGCCGATAGAACCGGGCTTGCGCTGGCGGTCGCTCTGTCCGTGCGTCATCTCGCCTACGCCGCCAAAGCCGTGCCGTTTCATAACTCCCTGAAAGCCTTTACCTTTCGATGTGCCGACTATGTCCACGAATGCTTTGTCGCTCAGATAGTCGGCTGTTATCACATCGCCGGGTTTGTACTCTGATTCAAATCCTTTGAACTCAGCCAAGTGTCGCTGCGGTTTTACGCCTGCCTTGCGGAAGTGTCCCTGCAGAGGCTGTGTGGTGTGCTTGTCTTTCTTCTCCTGAAAGCCTAACTGCACAGCCTTGTAGCCGTCGGTCTCTTCCGTTTTGATTTGCGTAACGACGCAAGGACCTACTTCGATAACAGTGCATGGAAGGTTCCTTCCCTCGGCACTGAATACGGATGTCATTCCGATTTTCTTTCCTAATAATCCTGGCATTTCTTTACTATTTTTTATAAAAATTCTTAATTCTTAATTCTTAATTCTTAATTCCCAAAGTTAGACCTTGATTTCAACCTCCACCCCGCTGGGCAGTTCGAGTTTCATCAGCGCGTCAACCGTCTTGGGCGTCGAACTGTAGATGTCTATCAGGCGCTTGTAGGACGAGAGTTCGAACTGCTCGCGCGACTTCTTGTTCACAAACGTTGAGCGATTGACGGTGAATATGCGCTTGTGCGTCGGCAGAGGGATAGGACCGCTTACTGCCGCGCCCGTTGCCTTGACCGTTTTGACTATCTTCTCCGATGAACGGTCAACTAAAGAATAGTCGTAAGATTTGAGTTTAATTCTTATTTTCTGACTCATATTTATCTTATTATTAATTATTTAATCAAATCAACTCGTCCCTGAACCTCTGTCAGCACCTGACGGGCTATGGAGGATGACAACTGCTCGAAGTGCGAGAACTGCATGCTTGATGTGGCGCGACCGGAAGTGATTGTTCTCAAAGCCGTTACGTAGCCGAAGGTCTCTGCAAGCGGCACTTTCGCCTTTACTATGCGCGCTCCGGTGCGGCTCGATTCCATGCCTTCTACCTGTCCGCGACGCTTGTTGAGGTCGGAAATAACGTCGCCCATGCTTTCTTCGGGCGTTACTACTTCGATTTTCATCACCGGTTCGAGCAGCACGGGCGTTGCCTTGATGCAAGCGTTCTTGAACGCCTGAATAGCGCAAATCTCGAACGATAACTGGTCGGAGTCAACCGGGTGGTACGAACCGTCTTTGAGTACAACTTTCAGGCGCTCAACCGGATAGCCTGCCAGCACGCCGTTGCTCATCGCCTTTTTGAAGCCTGCCTCTACCGACGGGATGTATTCCTTAGGCACATTGCCGCCCTTGACCTCGTCAACAAACTGCAAGTGTCCCTCGAAATCGTCGTCTGCCGGACCTACCGACACGATGATGTCGGCGAACTTACCGCGACCGCCGGTCTGCTTCTTGTAAACCTCGCGCAGGTCAACCGTCTTGGTAATAGCCTCTTTATAAGATACTAACGGACGTCCCTGATTGCATTCCACCTTGAACTCGCGTTTGAGGCGGTCAACGATGATTTCCAAGTGCAACTCGCCCATGCCGCGAATGATGGTCTGACCGGTCTCTTCGTTGGTTTCAACGCGGAACGTCGGGTCTTCCTCGGCGAGTTTGGCAAGGCCGGTGCTGAGTTTGTCCATATCTTTCTGGGTCTTGGGTTCTACGGCAATACCGATGACTGGGTCGGGGAACTCCATAGATTCCAAAACTACGGGGTGGTTCTCTTCGGTCAGCGTGTCGCCGGTGCGTATGTCTTTGAAGCCGACGCCTGCGCCGATGTCGCCGCAGCCTATCTTCTCCATAGGGTTCTGTTTGTTGGAATGCATCTGAAACAGGCGCGAGATACGTTCTTTCTTGCCGCTGCGGACGTTGAGGACGTACGAGCCGGCGGTCATCTCGCCTGAATAGACGCGGAAAAAACAAAGACGACCTACATACGGGTCGGTGGCTATCTTGAACGCCAGCGCCGTAAGTGGCTCGTCTGAATTGGGGTGCCGCAGGATGATTTTGTCCGCATCGTCGGGGTCGTGTCCTTCGATAGCGGGGGTGTCGAGCGGGCTGGGCAGGTATGCGCAAACGGCGTCCAAAAGGGTCTGTACGCCTTTGTTCTTAAACGATGAACCACAAATCATCGGGTTTATTTTCATCGCAATAGTACCTTTGCGGATGGCTGCATGTATCTCTGCTTCGGTGATTTTCGACGGGTCGTCAAAGTATTTCTCCATCACGGCGTCGTCAAACTCTGCTATGGTCTCAAGCATCTTGTCGCGCCATTCCTGCGCCTCGTCGAGCAGTTCGGCGGGGATGTCTTCCACGTCATACTCTGCGCCCATTGTCTCGTCGTGCCAGAAGATGGCTTTCATCTTAATAAGGTCTATCACGCCTTTGAAGTGTTCTTCGGCGCCGATAGGTATCTGTATCGGGCAGGGGGCGGCGCCGAGCATGTCATGCACCTGACGCACTACCTCAAAGAAGTTTGCCCCCGAACGGTCCATCTTGTTGACGTAACCTATTCGCGGTACATTATATTTATCAGCCTGTCGCCATACTGTTTCGGATTGGGGTTCTACGCCTCCAACGGCGCAGAAGGTAGCCACAGCCCCGTCTAATACGCGCAGTGAACGCTCTACCTCGACGGTGAAGTCCACGTGCCCCGGAGTGTCTATCAAATTTATCTTGAACTTTTCACCCTCGTAGTTCCAGAATGTAGTTGTGGCGGCGGATGTGATGGTGATGCCTCTTTCCTGCTCCTGTTCCATCCAGTCCATCGTCGCTGCGCCGTCGTGTACCTCGCCTATCTTGTGGGTCAAGCCCGTGTAGTAGAGGATACGCTCCGACGTGGTGGTCTTACCCGCATCGATGTGCGCCATAATCCCTATATTCCGCGTTAATTTTAACAATTCGTCCGCTTTACTCATTTTTCCTTTCTTTCTGTTATATTAAAATCGGAAGTAAGCAAAAGCGCGGTTGGCTTCAGCCATACGGTGCATGTCTTCTTTTCGTTTGAAGGCGCCGCCCTGGTTGTTAAAAGCGTCAACGATTTCCGCGCTCAACTTGTCCGACATCGACTTGCCCCCTCGTTTACGGGCAAACTCTATTAAATTCTTCATCGAGATAGATTCCTTCCTGTCGGGACGAATCTCTGTAGGTACCTGAAACGTCGCTCCACCAATGCGGCGCGACTTGACCTCTATATTAGGCGTAATATTATCGAGCGCCGATTTCCAGATGTCCAGCGCCGATTTCTCTTCGTTAGGCAGTTTTGCCTTCACATTATCCAAAGCAGCATAAAATATGCCGTAGGCAATATTCTTCTTGCCATCATACATCAAGTGGTTCACGAACCGTGTAACCCTTGTATCGCCAAAAACCGGGTCCGGTAATAACTGGCGCTTCTTTGGTTTTACTTTTCTCATTGTTTCAATAAAAATTTCGTTTTCGTCTCTTTGGCTGTTTGATGTCTCATCTCCGTATCCGTCGCTCTTGGGGTCTGCTATCGTCCCGCCTGCCGTGAGGTCTCTTCCCTGTCAGCGCCCTTACCGTGCGCCTCTCTCTCCAAAACCTCCGCCGCTTCTCTTTTTGCAACCCTGAAATCTAAAATCTAAAATCTAAAATCTAAAATCTAAAATCTAAAATCAGAAATCCGGCTTGCTTTGTGCTGCTTCCCTTCGAGTACGTTATCTTCAACTCTGTTCCACTGAACTGTTTACTCAACCGTAACTACTTCAAAATCAATTTTCCAAATAACTAAAACAGTTTATAATTTAATGTATATTCTTTTAGTGAATAGTGAATAGTGAATAGTGAATAGTGATTAGCGCTTGAACCTTGAACTTGGAACCTTGAACCTTGAACCGATTCATCACTCATCATTCATCATTCATCACTCATCATTTTTTCTTCGCTGTTGTACCTGCCGACTTAGCCGCTCCTGCTTTTGGACGTTTAGCCCCGTATTTGGAGCGTCGTTGGGTACGGCTTGCTACGCCGGCGGTATCGAGCGTACCGCGTACTATATGGTAACGGACGCCCGGAAGGTCTTTCACCCTGCCGCCGCGTACCATCACTATCGAGTGTTCCTGAAGGTTATGACCTTCGCCCGGGATGTAGGAGTTCACCTCCTTATGGTTTGTCAGCCTCACGCGGGCTACCTTACGCATAGCCGAGTTCGGTTTCTTAGGCGTTGTTGTATAAACGCGCACGCATACGCCCCGTCTTTGGGGGCTGGCGTCGAGGGCGGGAGACTTGCCTTTGACGACGAGTTTCTTGCGACCCTTTCTCACTAACTGTTGAATTGTAGGCATCTTTCTACTATTTTTTACTATATATTTTCGTTCAAAATTATCAATTTCGGGCTGCAAAGGTACAACAATTTTTGATACCAACAAATTTTTTTCCACTTTTTTTTCATTTTTTTTCTCATTCCCCTACCCTTTCGCGCGCGAACATTATAGACTATCAGTTACTTACAATGCCTGATTTGGATATTGAAAGACTTATGCCGGTAGATTTGCCGGTTAAGCCGCCGGAGTCGTGGGCGGCTTCGGTTGAGAAAAGCCACCCTTCGAGGCGGGGATGGCAATAAGATATGCGGAAGGCGCACGAAAAAGCGTCTTTCCTGCTCAGAAACGGTCGAGATGTGGTACCGAAGTTCGCCGACGATGTAGTAAGTAGCCTGTATGCTATCTGATTGGACAGCAACCCACTGATTCCCAGGTGATAAGCCCGAAGTCTTGTATTTGAATAGTCAATTCTGCCGTTTCTGTTATACTCCGTAGAAAGCACTAACGGCGCGCCGAGATTCCGCCCGAAATAGGAAACACCCTGAAAATAAATTTCATTGTTGTAATAATTGTCCGCACCGCCGCCATAGCCCGGATACCTGTCATGGTCATAAGCAATAAAATGTACGGGGCCGCTTTGGTTTGTAGTATTCAGGTATTCCACAACAATTTTATCTATCCATGAAAAATTTTTCGGATTGACCTGCAAACCATACAAGCCATCGGGATAATTGTACATTTCCATCCCCGAAGCGTCATCGAAGAAATGCTGCTTGTAGAGGTAGATATCGAATTTCGGATTTAGATAGCCGAATTTGAAATCGTAAGAGCCGTAATGGTTTCCGAGAACGTTAATCTGTTCGGATTCAAAAGCATTGCTGCCGCCTCCCTTCCCGAAAAAGATACGTATAAAATCGCTGAAAGCCTGCGGTTGAGCGCCAAATTCATCGTTTGTAGATATGCCGCCCCATTGGGCAGAGTGGCGAATACCGATAACGGCAGAAAAAGGAAAGTCATCGCGGGTATCGGAAAGCCTGATATGCAGCGACTTATGATGCCAAAGCATGTTTTTGACGTAATGCTGTTTTGCGCCGGCCGTCTTTTCAAGGTAAGTGTTGTCGTAAGAGCGGCCGACGGCAAAATCGCCCCTAAACTGCAGCCAGCCTTTGGTATAAGGAATGACGGTGAACTGCGGGACGGACAGGTTGATTTCAGGTATCGGCATAGCGTTGGCGGACATCACCATATCGCCGCTGCTGAGGTCGCGGTCGAAGAGCGAAGTGTAATTTTCTTTACTTCCAATCCTCATATTCAGGAACTTATAACTAATCTCGGCATAAAGCTGCTGGGCGTAAAAGTTGCGGTAACGGGGAGCCGAAGCCACCAAATCAAGACCTGCCTGTATGCGTATATTGTTGTTATACAGGATATTATACATGGCAGCAGTGCGCATATAGCCATTTTCCGACAGCAACGGCACAACGCCGTAACGGTTACTTACCATCCAAAACGGGGTATTGAGGCCGGAAGCCGCCGAACCGAACGCCTCCAAACGATATTCGGTGGAAGTGGAAAATGATTTATCCGAAACCGGAAGCGAAGACTGCGCCTGCACCTGTAAAAAAAGCGCAGGAAAGCAGTTTGCCGTTATAATTATTTGCCTGATAATCTGCCTCATAAACATTACTGGTTAAGTAAATGAATTGTGATACAGGATGTTATTGCAGCTGTTTCGGTACGAAGCCGGTTTTCGCCAAGCGATACGCCGGTAAACCCCTGTGCTTCAGCCATTTCAATCTCCTCAGGGCTAAAATCGCCTTCCGGCCCGATAAGTATCAAAGCGTCGGACTGTGCGGAGTAAACATCTTTTATCAGCCGCCGCTCGAAATCTCTGTTGCAGTGGGCTATCATTTTGCAACCCGTAAACGGCTTATTTACAAACTCTTTGAAAGATGTCATATCATTAAGTTGCGGAATAACAAACTGTTGCGACTGCTTCAACGCGCTCACAACAATTTTCTGCAGCCGTTCGGTTTTGATTTCTTTCCGCTCCGAGTTCCTGCAATTCAGGAACGACACGGCATTAACGCCTACCTCCGTTGTTTTTTCAACGAGCCACTCCATCAGGCCGATGTTTTTAGTCGGCGCCACTGCTATATGTACCTGATAATCAAACGGAAGCGGGCGAGGCAACCGTTCCGTAATTTTCACCTTGCAATTTTTGATGTCGGGGACTTCAATCAAAGCCCTGTAAAGAAAACCTTTGCCGTCGGCGATATTGATCTCGCTTCCAGCCTTGCATCTGAGCGCACGGATACAATGTTGAGCCTCATTTTCGGGAAGAATGGAGGTTTCGGCAATATCGGGCGCATAAAACAGGTTCTCAATCATCTCTGCCGGTTATTTCTTTTTACTTTTGGACGACTGCCTGCGTATCAATTCATCTTTATATACTTTGGCAAACTCATAGTCCTCTTTTTCAACGGCTTTAGCCATACGCTCCTCAATTTCAGCCTCTTCGAGTTTTTTCAACTGCTTCTTCAGCTTCGTAAGATCTTTCAGGTCGTCGGCCGTAAGCTCTTCCGGCAGAGAGTCGTAGTCTTCTTCGGCAAGGCTGTTTTCATCAACCTCAATCCCGCACTGTTTCATAATACTCTCGGTAGTGAAGATGCTGCAGTCAGCCCTCAAAGCTATAGCGATGGCATCGGAAGTGCGGGCATCTATGCGGATAGTCTTCTCATTGTCCGAAATGGAAATCTCCGAATAAAAGACCCCATCAAGGAATTTATAAATAAATATCTCGTTGAGAGTGAAGCCTGTAGCTTTTAAAAATGTAAGGAACAAGTCGTGCGTCATCGGGCGGGGCGTCGAAACGCCTTCGACAGCCAGCGCAATGGACTGGGCTTCAAACATCCCGATTATTACAGGCAAGCGCCGCGGGCCGTCTTCCGACAGCACCAATGCGTATGCGCCCGATTGTATCTGGCTGTTTGTCAGCCCCGTTATTCGCAATTTTACCTTCTTGCTATTCATATTTATCTAATTATTAGTCTGTTGTCGTCTCAAATACTCTTCCGTTTTTTCAAATGTAGTATCCTTAAGCAGCACTTTCTTCTCTTTATCAAGCAGATACAGAGTAGGAAAGCTTTTTAAATCATAAATACCTGTGCCATTGATAGTTTCGTCCTCATCACGGGCATAAATCCATGAGTTTAAGACGTCCGAAGCATGCGCTTTCCATGCGTCAAGCTCGTTGCCTTCATATATGGTAAGAATCGTTATCTTGCCCTGTTTCAGCAAGTTATTGATTACAGGCGACACAATCAGCTGTTTAGTAAGCTTATAGCACTCGCTGCAATCGGGGTCTTTGAAAAACAGGATAGTGTAATCGGTGCCGATGCCATGCAGTGTGCCCGTTTCTTCGTTCAACAGCGTGTAGGTGAAGTCATTTGCCACGCTTCCAATCCTGTTATTCAGGGTGTTACGCAGCAAAAACCGGAATCTGATCTTGTCGTTTTCATCAAGCGCCGACGATTTTACGGCATACTCCAAAAATGGGATAAACGTCTCCTCATCAGCTATCGGCGAACCGTATTCATATAGATAATGCTCACTAAATGTCATTATCTTATTGAAAGACAGATATTTGGCTTCGGCTTTTTTGAGTAACCCACTTATTGACAATTCCTTATCAGCGGCAGAAACATACGAAAGCACTTCCAAATAATCAACGAAACAACGTTCCAACAGATTGTCTTTCATAAGCGGCTGCAGCTCGGAAAAGTCGAACTTGTCCCAATAGTGCATCACAAGATACTTTGCGCGGTCTTCGGGTTTTGTCAGTGTAGCAGGGATTTCAGGCATCATCGCCATAACATCCGGATCGGGCTGCTGCGAAAAAGCCGCCGCGACACTTGTTATGAGTAATGCGCACACCGTCAAGCTCTTAAAGAACGTTCTCTTTAACAGTATTTTCATAATCATTGTTCTGTTTATCAAATGATTACTGACCGACAAGCTCCAATAGGTGTTCCTGCAACAGTTGCGGGTCGGACAGAGTGGCGAAACCAAACATCACGATCAGCGAAATGAACAGGATGACAGCCAAAATGCTTAGCGCAATGCCGATGTATGCACAAATCTTACCTGTCTTCAAATTGCTGTACGAACTTTCGAGATACTTTTCCGGAGTTGCGATGTACAGTCTCGTCGCCGAATTTGCCAACACTAATGCGACGATTGCGCATATAAGACTTAAAACGCCATAAAAACAGCAACATACGGGAATAGACACTATTCCCAAAATCATAACAGCCTTAGCATTAGGCAGTTCCACCTGCGGCCCGGGATAACTCGAAATTACTTCCTGCGGCTCGCTTGAGCTTTGATAAAAAACTTCTTCCATTTTAAAATATTTTAAATGTTATTACTTTGTAAATATAAAAAATCAAAATAATCGTAACGTTCAGGATATAAGCCCATTTGATGATTTCCGCACCATGTTTGAAATTGAATTTCAGATGTAATGCGGTGTAAATGAGGCTTATAATTATCGGCATAGTTGCGGGATAGAGGCGCAGGCTGCCGGCAAAATCGCCTTCCAGAAGGGCTAAGAAGCTCCTCTGTAAACCGCACCCCGGACAGTCTATATGCAGGAAATATCTGCTCGGACACGTCAGCAAATGCTCTTTCAACCACTCAATAACCAATAACATATCAAGGGGCAAAGATAATACTTTTTTGATAATCGAAAAAAATTGTTGAAAACTTTCTTTTCATTTTTTTGCGGAAATAACTATCTTTGTCGGCGGTTATGATAGATAAACAGACAGTAGAACGTATTTACAACGCGGCGCAAATAGTTGATGTGGTGGGTGATTTCATCACTTTGCGGAAGCGTGGGGTGAACTTCGTGGGGCTGTGCCCGTTTCACGCCGACAAGTCTCCGTCGTTTTATGTTTCGCCCTCGAAAAACATCTGCAAGTGTTTCGCTTGCGGAGAAGGCGGAACGGCTGTGCAGTTTATCATGAAACACGAGCAAGTATCTTATAATGAGGCGCTTAAATGGCTTGCAAAAAAGTACGGGATAGAAGTAAAAGAACGGGAACTGACCGACGAAGAGAAACGCCAGAGCGATGACCGCGAAAGCATGATGATACTGAACAGCTGGACGCAAAAGTTCTTCAGTACAAGGCTTTTAGAGCATCAGGAAGGCAGGACGATAGCCTTGCCGTATTTCGCAGAAAGGGGTTTCAGGGAAGATATCATCCGCAAGTTCCAGCTCGGATACAGCCTCGAACGACGCGACGACCTCTACAAAAATGCTATAAAACAGGGATTTAAAGAAGAATTTTTGCTTAAAACGGGGCTTGTTTACCGGCGCGACGACGGCTCCGTTTCCGACCGTTTCCACGGGCGTGTCATCTTCCCCGTTCATACCCTCAGCGGCAAAGTTGTGGCTTTTGGCGGGCGCATCATGAAGAAAAACGAGAAATTAGCGAAATATGTCAACTCCCCCGAAAGCGAAATTTACCACAAGAGCTACGAGTTGTATGGCATTTATTTTGCAAAACAGGCGATTATGAAAGCCGACAAATGCTATCTCGTGGAGGGTTATACGGACGTCATTTCGATGCACCAGTCCGGCATAGAGAACGTTGTGGCGTCTTCGGGAACGGCTCTTACAAGCGGACAGATACGGCTTATTCGCAGGTTCACCAATAACATAACCGTCCTGTACGACGGCGATGCGGCGGGCATCAAAGCGGCGTTGCGGGGTATTGACATGCTGCTCGAAGAAGGCATGAATGTGAAGGTCGTGCTGCTGCCCGAAGGAGAAGACCCCGATTCGTTTGCCCGTTCGCATAACACATTCGATTTCAGCCTTTTCATAAAAGAAAACGAGACTGATTTCATCCGTTTCAAAACCGATCTGCTGCTTAAAGACGCCGCCGGCGACCCGATAAAAAAAGTACGGCTTATCCGTGATATAATGGAGTCGGTCGCCGTTATCCCGGATCAGATTGTCCGCTCGGTTTACATTAAGGAATGTAGCCAGATGCTTGATGTCGGCGAACAAAACCTGACGGACGAAGTTCGCAAACTGCGCGAAAACAACCGCAACAAGTCCCGCCGCCAACCCGAAGAAACAGCTATCAAAACACCACCGGAACAACCCGCAGAAACTCCGGAAATAAAAGAAACTCCGGATACAAAAGAAGTCAAAAAAACGAATCCGTTCAAGAGATATGAGTCTCATTTAGTGAGATATATCATTCATTACGGCGAGCGGGTTTTGTTTTCCGAGCAGCCGGTTTCCGTAGCCGAGTATATTCTTAACGAGCTGCTTGAAGACGACATACATTTTGAAACGCCGCTCTACAGGCAGGTTGCAGACGAGGCGGCAGAAAAAAGCAGCGAGAATGATTTTTCGGCAAGTCATTATTTCCTTACCCATACTAATCTCGAAATCAGTAAGTTAGCTACCGATATGCTATCAAGCAAATATCAGGTCAGCAAGTTTTTCAAGAACGAGGATGCGACGGCAGACTTGACGACGCTTTCGGAAGAAGACAGGCAAAAGGAAGAAATAAAGAAGCGCGAAAAAGAGAACAAACAGCTGATTCAGTGGATAATACACGACATCCTGCTGCTCAAAAATGCTTATATAAAACATCAGATTGATGATATAAACAAGCAGATAAAGCAGGTAGCCGAGGATGAGGACAAAGTATTTGAACTTCTGAAGCAACGGCAACAATTCGATCAAATCAAGTGCCTGTTAAGCAAGGAGTTAGGAGAAAGGATTGTCATCGGGCTGGGGAAATAGAATTAAGAATTAAGAATTAAGAGTTAAGAGTTAAGAGTTAAGAATTAAGAATTAAGAGTTAAGAATTAAGAGTTAAGAGTTAAGAATTAAGAGTTAAGAGTTAAGAGTTAAAAAGCTTAGCATTCATCACTAATCACTATCCACTATTCACTATTCACTATTCACTATTCACTATTCACTAATCACTATTCACTATTCACTATTCACTATAAATTATGATTTTTTTAGAAACAAGAGATGTAGTCAAGCAATTCACGGGGCATCTGGCGCTTAACAAGGTCAGTATCAGCGCTCCGCAGGGTAAAATTTTCGGGTTGCTCGGTCCGAACGGCGCGGGCAAGACCACCTTGATACGTATCATCAACCGCATAACGGCGCCCGACAGCGGCGAAGTGCTGATTGAAGGCAAACTGTCGCAACCATCTGATATTTACCGGATTGGCTACCTGCCCGAAGAACGCGGGCTGTACAAAAAAATGAAAACAGGCGAGCAGGCGGTCTATCTCGCCCAACTAAAGGGACTGAAAGCAGGTGAAGCAAAGCGTCGCCTGATGCAATGGTTCGAAAAATTCGACATTATGAATTGGTGGAACAAGAAAGTCGAAGAACTCTCAAAAGGTATGCAACAGAAAGTGCAGTTCATCGTTACGGTGGTGCATAACCCTGATTTACTGATATTTGACGAGCCTTTCAGCGGTTTTGACCCCGTCAATACGGAGCTGTTGAAACAAGAGATCCTCAACTTGAAAGAACAGGGTAAAACCATCATTTTTTCGACCCACAACATGGCGTCGGTAGAGGAGATTTGCGACGAAATCGCGCTTATCAACAAGTCGGAAGTAGTCCTGTCGGGCAATGTCAGCGAGGTGAGAAGCCGGTTCCGTAGCGGTACATACAATATCGGCATTCTTGACGAAAACCTGACGGATATACCTGATTATTACACTGTTATAAGCAATTCACCCAGTCAGAACGGGGTTTATAATTTCCGTATCAACAAGCAACCGTCGGTCGGCAACTCCGAGCTTCTCCGCGCGCTTGCCCAAAATCACGAAATCGTAGCATTCACGGAGGAACTCCCGTCAATGAACGATGTATTTTTGAAAGTAGTAAGTTAAGATAAAATCAAAACAAAATGAATAAAACAGGAATAGTAGTTAGACGCGAATATTTGCGTCGCGTGAACAAGAAATCGTTCATAATCATGACATTACTGACGCCTCTGTTGTTTGCTGCGCTCGTTTTCGTCCCTCTGTGGCTTTCAATGATGAAGAGCAGCGAGGTTTACGAAGTCGCAATCGCCGACCGCACAGGCAAATATGCTTCGCTGTTTGAAGACACCGACAATTTCAGGTTTGTAAAGGTCGAATCCGCAAGCAGCGACGCCATCCGCGCTTCCGATGCGGCAAAGAAACATGACTCCTTCGCCCTGCTTGAAATAACAGGCGATTTGCTTCAAAACCCGCACGCTGCAAGCCTCTATTCGGAAAAGCAGATTCCGCAGGACTTGAAACGCGAAGTAAACCAGACACTTAAGCAATATCTCGAAAACGAGAAGCGGGCTTCATTCAATATCCCGAATTTGGATGAGATTATAGAAAACAGTCGCGTAAACATTGATATTCAGACTATTAAATGGGGAAAAGACGGGGAAGCGAAAGAATCTTCGTCCGAGATAGCAAGCGTGATAGGCTTCCTGTTCACTTTCCTGATTTACATGTTCATCATGATGTACGGCGCAATGGTGATGCAGGGAGTGATGGAAGAAAAAACCAACCGTATCGTTGAGGTGATGATTTCGTCGGTGCGACCGTTCGACCTTATGATGGGGAAAATTATCGGTATCGGGCTTGTCGGACTGACGCAGGTTTTTATTTGGTGCATACTGACCACCGCTTTGGTAGGTATCGGCGGCGCTATTTTGGGCGTGAGCGGAGGCGGTGCCGGTGCAGCGGATATGGCTGCTATACAGGGACTTGGCGCCACTTCGCCGGCGGCCACGGCGCTTGCAGCCAACAATTCTATGGCTGCAAACATTTTCACAAAGCTCAGTTCGTTTAACTTCGTTGAAATAATCCTCTGTTTCGTGCTGTTTTTCATCGGCGGATACATCTCTTATGCGTCGCTTTTCGCAGCTATCGGTGCAGCGATTGATAATCCGGAAGACTCGCAGCAGTTTATGATGCCGGTGATGCTCTTCCTCATTTTCGCCGTCTATGCGGGCATTTACAGCGTACAGAATCCCGACGGACCGCTTGCCGTCTGGTGTTCATTCCTGCCGTTCACCTCGCCGATAGTGATGATGGTGCGCGTTCCTTACGACATACCATTCTGGCAAATATCGCTTGCATTGGTGTTGTTGTTTGCTACGGCAGTGCTATTAGTCTGGATATCAGCGAAAATCTACCGTACAGGCATTTTGATGTATGGCAAGAAACCCACCTTGAAAGAAATAGCCCGCTGGGTCAGATTTTGATTTTCAGCAGCCGCTCCATTTCAGACTGCACTTTCTGCGCTTCGATGCGGGCTTGCTCGGCGAAGCGATCGCTGCTGTCGGCATAAATGATAGCCCGCGAGGAGTTGACTATCAGCCCGCAATCGGCATTCATACCGTAACGGCATACTTCTTCGAGCGATCCGCCCTGCGCTCCGACGCCCGGCACAAGCAAAAAGTGGTCGGGAACAATCTTGCGCACATCCTTAAACAAACTGCCCTGCGTAGCGCCTACAACGTACATCATTTTGTCGGCCGAATCGGTCGAAGCTGAAGCCGCGCCCCACTGAAGCGACCGCTTAAGCACCTGCTCAAAAAGCCGGTTGCCGAAGACATCGGTGTTAAGCTGGAAGTCGGCGGAACCTTTGTTGGACGTCAAAGCTAACAGCACAACCCATTTGCCCTCATAGCCGAGAAACGGCGTAACGCTGTCTTCGCCCATGTAGGGAGCCACCGTCAGTGCATCGGCGTCCATTGTTTCAAAAAATGTGCGGGCGTACATCTGCGACGTGTTGCCGATGTCGCCCCGTTTGGCGTCGGCGATGATGAACTGGTCGGGATAATTCTCCCTTATATACCTGACAGTCAGGTCGAAAGCCGCCCACCCTGCCGCGCCAAGGCACTCATAAAACGCCAAATTAGGCTTGTATGCCATGCAGTATGGCGCAGTAGCGTCTATTATAGCCTTGTTGAAAGTAAAAACAGGGTCGTCCACGCCGCTTTCAAGCACGCATGGAGGCAATTTTTTTATATCCGTATCAAGCCCGACGCACAGAAACGTCCCTTTACGCTTGATGTTTTCCGTAAGTTGTTGTCTGTTCATAGTTGTGCAAAGGTACGACTTTTAATATGAAAATCAAAATTTTTTCAAAAAAATGCTGTCAAAAATCACTAACTTTGCAGCTCAAATTTTGGTTTCTATATGTTACGAATAGATATACTGACGGTTTTGCCGGAGATGATAGACGGGGCATTGCATTGTTCTATACTGCAACGCGCTCAGGATAAGGGTCTTGCGGCTGTTCATTTGCATAATCTGCGCGATTATACGACTAATAAATGGCGTCGTGTTGACAACTATCCGTTTGGCGGCGAGGCAGGTATGGTGATGCAGATAGAGCCGGTGGACAGGGCTATTGCTGCCTTGAAAGCTGAACGTAATTACGACGAGGTGATTTATACTTCGCCGGATGGCGAGCAGTTCGACCAGCCGATGGCTAACGGACTTTCGATGCTGTCGAATATTATTATCCTGTGCGGTCATTACAAGGGAGTTGATTATCGGATACGGGAACATCTCATCACGCGTGAGATTTCGGTAGGCGACTATGTGCTGACAGGCGGTGAGTTGGCGGCTGCTGTTATAGCTGATGCAACGGTGCGGCTGCTGCCAGGCGCTATTGGCGACGAGCAGAGCGCGTTGTCGGATTCTTTTCAGGACGGGTTGCTTGCCCCGCCTGTTTATACGCGCCCTGCCGATTATAACGGGTGGAAAGTGCCGGATATCTTGCTTTCGGGGCATGAACGCAATATCAGCGAATGGCGGCTTCAACAGGCTCATGAACGCACGTTGAGACTGCGGCCTGACTTGCTGGAACGCGGATAAGATTGTTTGGAACACGGATTACGCGGATAAACGCGAATTTTCTTAAAAAAAAATCTGCGAAAATTTGCGTCCGGTTAAAAAATTTTTAATCACAACTTTGCTGAATTAATCGGCAAAGTTGTGATTTTTTTTGTAATTGGGTGAAAAAAAATTGCATTTTTTTTTGGTTAAATGTGTACAATATTAAAAAAAAGTTTTTTATCTTTGCACTTTGGAATTAAAGGATTTGTACTTATTTGGGATAATAATGAATATGAATAAGAACGGTTTTTTTGGGCAGATACCGCATCAATACGGGATGACGTATGTAGGTAATAATCTGATAGGTAGATACCTTAACAAGGTTTGGAACCTTGTTAAGGTTCGTGGTATTGAGATTGCTTCGTTCCTCGCAATGACGGGTTCGGGGATAAACCTAACAGGTTTTGGAAACCTGTTAGGTTTAGTAGCAATAATGCTAACGGTAACTTTGACGACCGTGCAGGCGCAGACGCCCGGCGGGGTGAACGGGGCGCAGTATCAGTGGATTGCGTGGCTGACGGCGGACGGGTTCGCGGGGACTGTGTGGAGTAATAATATCACTTCGGGGGGCGCTGCGGTGGGTAACTTTACGGCGGGATTGCCGGCGACGCCGCCAACGCTCGTCAATACCGGCGGGTATAACTTCCACCCGG
>JAISTJ010000106.1 GCA_031272655.1 Tannerella sp. | reverse complement strand
TGAGGACATTAACTATCACCTTATGCCAAGCACCAGCCCCGCTAACGCCGCTTTCTCTTTCCAACGCCTCTGCCAAGAATGGCAAAAGATACTTAAAAAGTTGATTATCTCGTAAAAATAGCGTAACTTTGCGGTTTTAAACAAAACATAAAATGGTAAAAAGAGAAGAACAGATGCGGGCTTTCGGACGATTGCTTGATATTATGGACGAACTGCGGGAAAAATGTCCGTGGGACAAAAAACAGACTAATGAAAGTCTCCGAAGCAATACAATAGAAGAGACTTACGAACTTTGCGATGCGTTAATGCGTGATAATCAGGAAGATATAAAGAAGGAACTCGGCGATATGTTGCTGCATATCGTTTTTTATGCGAAGATAGGTTCGGAAAAAGGCGCTTTCGACATACAAGATGTATGTAATGCGCTATGTGATAAGTTGATATTCCGTCATCCGCATGTTTTCGGGGACGTCAATGCCGATACATCGCAACAGGTTTCGCAGAACTGGGAACAGCTGAAACTCAAGGAAAAAGGTGGCAACAAGACCGTCCTTGAAGGCGTTCCGGCTGCGTTGCCGTCAATTATCAAGGCTCAACGAATACAGGAAAAGGCGCGTAACGTCGGCTTCGATTGGGAACAGCGCGAACAGGTGTGGGACAAGGTCGAGGAAGAGTTAAGCGAACTGCGCGAAGAGGTGGAAAATTCCGACCAAAGCGCTATGGAAGAAGAGTTTGGCGACTTCCTGTTCAGTATTATCAACGCCGCCCGCCTCTACAAAATCAATCCTGATAACGCTCTCGAACTGACAAACAAGAAATTCATCCAGCGTTTCAATTACCTTGAGGATCAGACTATTAAGAAAGGACGCTCGCTGAAAGATATGACGCTGGCGGAGATGGATGCGATTTGGGAAGAGGCTAAGGGGATTAAGAATTAAGAATTAAGAATTAAAAGCTATGAGTAGAGGTGTTGTGTGCAACGTTTTCATATAAATCAGTGATTATGAGGTATTTATTTGGATGTTTTTTGTTATGGTTTTGTGTTGAGGGAATGGCTCAAACGGGATTGGTTGAACGGCTTGAAAAGCATGTTTACACGCTTGCCGACGATTCGCTCAAAGGCAGGAAAGCAGGCACGGACGACAGCCGCAGGGCTGCCGATTACATTGTCGGGCAGTGGAAAGAGATTGGCATTGAGCCGTTTTTCAAAACCGATTCGGAAAGTTCTTATTATCAGTACTTTTACGGACGTTATATCAATTTAGTCGGCGTTATTGAAGGTAATGATCTTGCTTTGAAAGACGAATATATTGTTTTGGGCGCTCATTACGACCATCTCGGAGTGAAACTCAACGGCGGCGATTCGGTAGTCTATAACGGCGCCGACGACAACGCATCCGGGACGGCAACAGTCATAGAGCTTGCACGCGAACTGAAAGCCATGAAGTTAGGGCGCAGCATCATTATCGCCGCTTTCGACGGGGAAGAACTCGGTTTATATGGCTCGTCTTATTTTGCCGACAACAACGGCAATAAAAACATAGTGCTGATGCTTAGCATTGACATGGTTGGACGTTATAAGAATACGGGAAAGGTTGAATATGAGGGAGTTGGCACTATACGAAACGGGCGCAATATGCTACTCGGCGCTTCAGTTGTGCCTGCCGGACTTAAAGTCAAAATTAAAACCTTTGAAAACAGCATTTTAACGGCAACCGATACCGAAGGCTTTGCGAAAAAAGGTATCCCGACGCTTGCCGTTACGACTGGACTTCACAAGCAGTATCACAAACCTACCGATGACGCCGAACTTATAGATTTCGACGGCATGGCGCTGATAACCGAGCATTTGAAAAACTTCCTTGTCGAAGCATCACAGTCGCCTGAATATAAGGCGTCAGGCAAAGTGGCTGCCAAACACAGAGATGAACGTCCCGTATTCACTAAAGGGCTGACAGTCAATATCGGCAGCAATCATCTTTTCTATACCGAAGGTGCATTGGACGGAAAGTCGGCAGGCGCTTACGGCATCGGTTTAACCTCGCAACTCAACTTCGCCTCCGGCAAATGGCTTGCTTTGCGACCTGAACTGCTGTACGATTACTTGCAAGCCGAATACCCCGACGGCAAAATCAAAAGTCATTGTTTTACAGTCCCTTTGAGCCTTGTGCTTCAAACGAAAAATCCGACACCGTGCTTCGACGTGTTTTTCGGCGGCTACTACCGCCATTTTTTCAATAACAAACTGTATGACAGGTTTTTCCCTAACGAAGCAGGGTTGAATATGGGCGCGGACATGGCAGTAGGGCCGCTAAGGATAGGTTATGTTTACCGGAATGCTCTGAAAAATTTCAACCGCCAACCGGTCGAGACAGCGCCGCTTGGCAAGGGCAATACCGCCAATCTGCGCCACAATTCGTCTTATTTCAACATTGCGTTTTCGTTCTGATGTTTTTTGGGGTTGCTTCTTTATTACATCCGTAGGCGTCATTGCGAGGCACGAAGCAATCCGGAAAAATCGGTATAAATGGTTTAATCAACTGGATTGCTTCACATTCGTTCGCAATGACGAGGGGTGGGGGTCGCAAAGACGAGGGGTGAGGGTCGCAATGACGAAACGGAAAAGGGTCGCAAAAACAAACCCCTTCCTTACTGTTTGAGGCAACTCTCTATTGCTTCGACTGTTGCGCGATACTTCTTGTTGATTTCCATCTGTTCATTCACTAAGTTGTTGGAATACAGCACAGTAGCATGATCTTTGCCACCCACAACCTTACCTATGTGCGCCAGCGACGAATCGGTATATTTCTTTGCAAAATACATAGTTATCTGGCGAGCCATAACTATCTCGCGTTTGCGCGATCTTGTGTTAATAAGTGTCTCATCAAGATTGAAATAGCGGCATACCGTCTCCTGTATCTGCTTGATAGTAATCTGTTTACGCTCAAGACTTATCATCTGGCTTATCACCTGACGCGCAAGTGGAATATCTATCTCGCGGTTTGTATGCACCGAAGTCGCCATCAGCGAAACAAGCACACCCTCAAGGTCGCGCACATTATCCTTCACATTTTCGGCGATAAATTCAAACACCTCATTGGGAATTTCAAGCCCTTCAAGGTCAATTTTCTTACGCAAAATCTTCTTACGCAGTTCCAGTTCGGGTCGTCCGATTTGGGCCGTCATACCCCATTTGAGGCGCGAAATTAGCCTTTCTTCCATCCCTTGAAGGTCAACGGGCGCACGGTCACAGGTCAGCACAATCTGCTTTCCAAGCTGATGCAGATGGTTAAATATCTCAAAGAAAGTAGCTTGCGATTTCGTTAGCCCAATCATTTCATGTATATCATCAAGTATCAGAGTGTCAAGACTTTGATAGAAATTGATTAAATCATTTGTGAGGTTTTTGCGGACAGCGTCGGTATATTGTAGCCTGAAGAGGTTTGATGATATATAAAGCACTCGTTTTTGCGGATATAACTTCTTGATTTGCACCCCAATAGCATGACAGATATGGGTTTTGCCCACACCTGAAGCGCCATATATAAAAAGCGGATTGAAAGCCGTCTTGCCCGGCTCGGCTGCCACTTTTTCCGATACGGCGCGGACAAGCCGGTTACTTTCGCCTTCATAGAAATTATCGAAGTTGTATCTCGGATTGAGTTGTGAATCAATATCTTGAGTTGCAACCCTGAAATGTCCGGGCGTTTTGGCGACGTCCACCTTGTTCGGAGTATGTACGGGTAACTGTCTGGCTTCTTCACCCGGATAATCAACCGTATCGCCGAGGTTTTTGCGATCACGAGCGCTGACCATAACGCGGTACTTCAGCGTAACATTCTCGCCGAAAACGCGACTGAGGGTCATCTTAAGCACATTTACGTACTTTTCTTCCAGATACTCGTAAAAAAACTGGCTCGGCACCTGTATCGTCAACTTTCCATCTTCATACGACAAAGGTATAATCGGCTTAAACCAAGCGTCAAACGCTGCCTGCGGGACTATATCCCTTATGACTGTCAGGCAGTTAGCCCATAATTGTTTTGAATCATTCTGCATATTAATACATTAAAAATAAAAATAACGACTCTCGTACTAAAATTCGTACTGCAAAGGTTGGAATAATTTTTGAAAAAAAAAATCGCGATTTTATTTTGAAAATTGAAAAATTAGTTATTGTTTTTGGTTTCAAAAAGTTAAGAATAACACTCTGATTTTCAGCGATTTTTATCAAGGGGCTTTTTTCGTTTTTTGCTTAAAATAAGCGTTTTGAAAGTTATTTCTTTTTATCGCAAATTTTATTTAAAAAATGTTCAAACCGCCCGAGTTCCCACTTATATCAACAGCTTGAAAAATTTTTCCTTTCCCGTGATTTTTTCCGATATTTAGATTAAGTCTAAATTACGGATTTCAAAAGAGAGAAAATCTGACGTACCGTTTTGGATTCTGCTGAAAATCAAGCAATAAACCCGAAGCGTGATTGAGTGTGCGGTTAAAATTGTTGTACAGAAGCGTATCGTTGAGCAGCAAGCCGAGCGAGTTGTCCTTAGCGTTAAGCCTTGCCGTCAGTGTATCAATGTTTTCAAGAGCCGAATTGAGGCTTTTGATGCTTTGTTCAAGCTCTAACCGGTTGATATTGTAGCTGAAAAGCGACAGGTTTTGCGAAGTGGTCTTCAGCTCGGTTGTGATGGCAGGGATGTCGTTGCCAAGTATGACGTTCAGTTTCTGCATTGACGTTTCAAGACTTTTTGTCGAATTTTGCAGATTATCAATTGATTGCATCAACGCCTGACTGTTCATCAGCGTCTGCAAGCCCGTCAGGATGGAATCTATCTTCGGCAGCATGTCGTTCACCCCGGGCAGAATTTTCTCCTCCACTTCCGCCACAATCCCTGTTTTCATGCGGGCTTCGATAGTGTCGCCGGCAGCATAGTATTCGTTTACGTACTTGTTGAGCTTGATATGCAGCTCTGCACCGCTCAAAAGCGTAGATTCGATTGAAATATAGCTCCCTTTGTTGATTTTCATGCCCTTGTCGAGCCTTATCTCCATCGTTATCCTGTTCACCGTCGAATAATCGTACTCAATGTCGCGGACAAGCCCAACTTTAAATCCTTCAACATAAATCGGACTTGAAATCGTTATGTCATAGACATTTGCACACGATACATAGTAGTAATTCGCAGGTTTAAAGAGGTTTATACCCTTCATGTAGTTTACACCTATGTACAACATAGTCAAACTCAACACTGTAACAAGTCCTATCTTGGCTTCATTTGAAAATTTCTTCTTCATCTTTAATTTTTTTAATTTGGTAAACGTTGCCCGTCTTTTGTTTTGATAATAAATGCGCCCTTGAAATCTTTGGCGGCTTTGCGTAACATTTTCTGTATCTTATTGTAGTCGGACGTTGCACCGTAGGTGTATTTATAAATGCCTTTGTCCTGATAATAAGATATTTCGCTGTATCCCTTGAAACGCTTGTCGGTAACCGGCAACTTACGTTCCGAGGTGAGTATCTGCACTTTATAGATAATCTCGTCGGTCTTGGCATTAGCGGCTCCCCCGTCGTCCCGTAACGATTCCGAAATCGGTGAAGACGGACTGTCCGACAAGTCTTCATCCGTGATGACTTCCGTTTTGGGAGGCGCAGCTGAAATCAGATTGCCGTTCTTGCGCTCATAATCGCTCTTGAAGTTGGCAAAAGCGTTGTAGATAGATTTTGCAAGCGTGTTCTGGCCGTTATCGGAAGCCATATAACGCTCTTCGGGGCGGTTGGATATGAACCCCAGCTCCACAAGCACCGCAGGCATGCTCGTTTTCCTCAATACAAGCAGACCCGCCTGCCGCACCCCGCGATTTTTCCTCTTAACCGCAACAAACGACTTTTGGATCTCCGAAGCAAGAAAAACGCTCTGCTCCATGTGTTTGGTCTGCATAAACTCAAAAATAATATACGACTCGCTTGATTTGGGGTCGAAACCCTCGTATTTCTGCATATAGTCGTCTTCCATCAGGATTACGGAGTTTTCGCGCATAGCGACGTTCAGATTCTCGTCCGAATTGGCTAATCCGAGCGTGTAAGTCTCCGTCCCGAAGGCGCTGTTGCCTCTTCTGGCGGCGTTTGTATGGATAGAGATGAACAGGTCGGCTTTGTTCCTGTTGGCAATATTCGCCCGCTCGTCAAGAGGAATGAACACATCCGTCTTGCGCGTATAAATAATTTTTACGTCGTTGTAATTCTTTTCAATAAGTGCGCCGACTTTAAGCGCAACCGACAGATTTATAACCTTTTCATTAATGATTGAGCCGACGCAACCGGGGTCTTTTCCGCCATGTCCCGGATCTATTACGACACAAAAAGACTTCTGGGCCTGAACATCGGTCAGGCCGGCCAAAAGCGCCATCAGTAGCAGCAAACAGAAGTTTTTCATCTTTAAAATACCTTGTTGAAAAGATTTTGCAAAGATACTGCTTTTAATTGAACCGACAAGCGTATGTTGCATTAAAAAATGTAAATTGTTATTTTTATATGCTGTATTCACATCCGCAATATTGCTGATTATAAAAGCCATACTGACGAATGAGAGCGCTGCGCCGCTCGCTGAGACCGCCTTTGCGCCAGTTTTGCGCAAGAAATTTCATACCTTTAAACATCGAAGCAGCATAATCGCCGGCTTGAGCTATCTGTTCTAAACTTTTCCACCGCGACGAGGCGAGGGTTGTGGCAAACGTCTTAAAACCGTTTTCATAAGCGAACTTCGCTGTTACCGCAAGCCTGTGCTTAAAACATTGCAGGCATCGCGCGCCGCGCTCTGGCTCGCCCTCATGCCCTCTGACGGCCTCGCGCCACAAACCATGATTATAGTCGGCATCAATAAATTCAAGCCCCAGGGAAGCCGCATGACGCACAGATTCAGCCTTACGCCGCTCGTATTCTTCCGCAGGATAAATGTTCGGATTGTAGTAGAACAACGCCGGCTTGATGCCATTTTCAAGCAAACACTCCACTATCGCCGTCGAACATGGAGCGCAACAGACGTGAAGCAATAGTTTGCTTATACTGTCAGGGTTTTCTATCTTCATCTTTCAATTTAATATTTTTTCAGCCTCGGAAATAAATAATATTTAACATATTAGCAATTAAACCTAATAAACTATTACAAGTCAAAAGTTCAATTTTAGTTTAGTTTTTTCATATTTTAGGTTTTTAAGGCAGGAAAGAGCATAGCGGAGACGCTGGGCTCTTTTCGTTTTTACTCACTTCACGACAGCTATCTTCGTTACTACGCTTTCCGCACCGTCAGACGTAGCGGCAATGACTAAATAGACGCCCGAAGAAACCCTTTCGCCACGAGCGCTGCGGCAGTTCCAAACCATATTGCTGCCTACCGCACGACCCTGATATATCAGGTTGCCGCTAATGTCGGTTATCTTCACATTGGCATTGTTTTTCAGCCCTGTAATCGTTACTTTATCGCTAAAATCGGGACGAACGGGATTAGGGAAGGCGTAAACATCAGAAAAAGAGGCCTTTCCGCTCACCACTCCACTCTTAAACGACACCAAACCCTTATCGGAGCCAAAAAACACTTCGCCCGTTTCGTTATTGATCGCTATGGTCGTAATTGCGTTCGACAACAGCGGCGAGTTGTCGGTGTTAAAATTGTAAATCGTTTCCGAGCCGTCTTCGTTGATAAGGAACACTCCCTGGGTAGCTGTGCCTATCCATTTCTGGTTGTCGGCATCTACCGCAAGCGACGTAACCGATTCACCACTAAGGAAATAGGCCTCGCTGTCGCGTATTAACCTCGAACAGCTCAACTGCTCGGGATTTTCAATAGCCCGCGAAGGCGTACCGCATCGCAACAGTCCTATATTTGTGCCTATCCAGACCGTTCCGCTGAGGTCTTCAACCATACATAGATAGTCGCTCGCAGCAAGCACATCGCCGGTGCTGCTTTGCGCGTCGCGAAACGAGCGGAAAAAGTTGTATTTGTCGTCGGAAGTGTCATCAATCGTGCCGCCGTCATCAAGCACGAAAATCCCGCCTTCATAAGGGATATTTATCCATTTGTGACCCTTCGACGTGATCATTATCTTGTCTATCTTGTCGGCATTGTTCAGCTGCGGATAATAAAGCGAAACCCACTCGCCGCTCGCCTTGCGCACATTGACAGCGTCTTTCACAAGATTGTTAAGCGACCACAGGTTGCCGTCTTTGTCAAAAATAACGCTCCCGACGCGCACATAATTATTATTGTCGCCGATAGCAGACCTTAATGTGCTGTTTCTGGTATTGTACAGTTCAACAAACTCATTGTTCCTGAGTTCTATAATTCCCTCACCGTAAGTGGCTATAAAATAATGGTTTTCATCAGACGGATCAACTGCTACTCCCAGATAATCAGTACTTTCGCTGCCAATAATTTTTATAATTTCCTGATTTACTTTTTGTTCGTCCAAATTAGTCCATTCACCATTTTCGTAAACGCACAGCGTCCCCGGTATGCGGTAGCGGTCTAAATACCTGCCGCCGCCGGCTATCAGCAACCTGTTTTTGTTGAATGTCATAAAATAGTTGTTGTTACGCTTGGGGCTGTTAATCGTGATGCCGGAAACAATCTCCGAAGCCTTGTCGCCACTTAACCGTATGCCTTTCAGACCATTACCGCCTGACGCTATCCAATAAACATCGTCTTCTTTAAGCGAAGTTACATCGTTAACCGGATTAATATTTACATAATTACTTTTGTCAATATCGGAATAAACATACAGATAATCAGGCGTATATGCCAACAGGCGGTTTGATTGAACTACCATATCTTTTATATATGCCTGACTCATAAGGAGTTTGATTGTTCCATCCTGCGCTTCGTAATACAGTCCTTTATCCTTGACACAATATATCAGATAGTCCTTAAACAGCCGTATTCGCATCACTTCGCTGCCGCTAATATCCTTATTGTCAATGTTTTTACTCTTCCAAACATTTTTATCAAGCAGATTATCCTTTATCGAAGCGGTCAGCAATCCGTTCGCCGTCGAAGCTATAATCTGTTCTCCCCTGATACAGACCGAATTAACGCCTTGTTCAAGCCGATAGGTGTCATAAACCTCTTTTTTAGTGAGATTTAACACCAATATTCCAAATTCGGAAGACAGATATGCCAAATTGTCTTTGAAATAGACATCATTGACTGTTTTGTTTTGAATATTTGAGGCGTTTTTCAGATGGGGCATGTTTTTAAAGCCGTCATCATCAAGCAAATCTATGTTTCCGTTCGTATATACGATTACAAGTGTATGAGTATCAGGATTATACCTTATAATCTTGATTTCCGTATCGCTCAACCCATTTTGTTTTGAATACGTAACTATCTCATTATCATCTTTTCCATAGCTATACAACGCGCCGTCGGCAAGCACAAAAACGCGGTTGTTGGTTTCAGCTATTCCTGTCGCCTCATGATAAGCAAGGTACGTAGTCCAATCTTTTGCATTTTGCGCGTTCAAAGTCATTGCTATCATGATAAGCATTGCGATTTGACGCAGCCTGTCGTACAGTTTCCCGACCGCCCTTGCGCGATGTGAAATCTTGTTTTTTTCATCTTTGCTCATCTCGGCGAACGTCTCGTCATATCCGTCCGGCACAAAAACAGGGTCATAGCCGAAGCCCGACTTCCCCCTTCGTTCCTCAATAATACGGCCATTAACAATTCCTTCAAACAGTTCGGTTTTGTCTTCTAAAATCAAAGCTATCGCAGTCCTGAAGCGGGCTTTGCGATTATCTTCGCCCTTCAGGTTACTCAACAACTTGTCAATATTGGCTTCGGAATCATGATTATCGCCTGCATAACGGGCGGAACGCACGCCCGGAGCGCCTTGTAATGCCTCAACCTCAAGACCGGTATCGTCCGCAAAACAGTCGTACCCGTAAAGCTCTTTCACATAACGTGCTTTCTGTAAGGCGTTTCCTTCTATCGTTTCAGCCGTTTCCGGAATGTCGTCGTGGCAACCGATCTCGTCCAAACTCAAGACCTGCGCCTCATCCGACAAAATAGACTTCACCTCGTCAAGCTTATGTAAATTGTTAGTAGCAAAAACAAGTTCTTTCATCCTTTTTTTTCTATTAATTAATGTTATAACGAAAAAAAACAGTGAAAATTATATCCCCGCCGGATTTGCGATTCTGCAATTAAAAAGGTTGTTTTTCCTCATATTCCCACCTTTTCGCCCGTCCCAGCGGCGGTTCACCCGTTTCGGTTGGGAGAAATTTGTCCACTTCGGGAAGTTGTATCGGGAGGTCTTCGAGAGCTACGGCGTATGGCATTCCATCCTTGTAATAAATCGGGAACGGCTCGCCCCAATAGCGCTGGCGGCTGAAAATGGCGTCGCGTAGGCGGTAATTGACTTTCACCTTGCCCAGACCATTGTCCTCGATAAAACGTTTGGTTTTGGCGATGGCTTCTTTTACGGTTAAACCGTTAAGAATTAATTGATCTGGATTGCTTCGTACCTCGCAATGACGGGGGCTGTTCATCATTATTCCCTCTTTTGCATCAAAACTATCTTCGCTGATGTCGGCGCCCTCAATCAATGGGATTATCGGCAAACTGAAATGCTTTGCGAAGGCATAGTCGCGGCTGTCGTGCGCGGGAACTGCCATGATTGCGCCGGTGCCGTATCCTGCTAATACATAGTCGCTTATCCAGATGGGAATTTCCTCGCCGCTAACAGGATTGATAGCAAAAGAACCTGAGAATACGCCAGTTACGCGACGGTCAGCAATGCGCTCGCGCTCGGTGCGTTTCTTGGTCTGTTCTATATAGGCGGCGACTTCGGAACGCTGTTCAGGCGTAGTCAATGGCTCAACATACTCGCTTTCAGGCGCTAAAACCATAAAGGTTACGCCATAAATCGTGTCGGCGCGGGTGGTGAAAATCTTAATTCTGTCAGGGGATTGCGGATCTTGTCCGCAATGACGTGCGACGGGAAAATCCATTTCTGCCCCTTCGCTACGCCCAATCCAATTCCGCTGCGTTTCTTTGAGCGAATCGGTCCAGTCAATCGTTTCGAGACCGTCTAAAAGCCGCTGTGCATAAGCCGATACGCGCAACGACCACTGTTTCATACGGCGTTGCTCAACGGGGTACCCGCCGCGGATGGAAATGCCGTCCTGTACTTCGTCGTTTGCCAGCACCGTGCCGAGTTTTGGGCACCAGTTGACCATCGTATCTGCTAAATAGGCAATGCGATAGTTCATCAGCGTTTCCTGCTGACGGCGCTCATCCCACAACAGCCATTCTTCGGCGGTGAAATGCAGTTCTTCGGTCTGCGCCACATTCAGCCCATCCGAGCCGTACTTTTCAAAATGCTCAATCAACTCCGAGATCGGGCGTGCAACCCCTCCCTTCACCTCACCCCTGCCCTCCCCAAAGGGGAGGGAGTTACCCCTCTCTTTTGGAGAGGGGTTGGGGGTGAGGTTATAATACGAGTTAAACATCAGAATAAAAGCCCATTGCGTCCATTTGTAAAACTCCGGATCGCAGGTATGCACTTCGCGGTTCCAGTCGAACGAAAAGCCAATTTTATCCAACTGCTCGCGGTAGCGGGCGATATTATTTTCGGTCGTAACGGCGGGATGTTGCCCTGTCTGGATGGCATACTGCTCGGCAGGCAGCCCGTAGGCGTCGTAACCCATCGGATG
>JAISTJ010000048.1 GCA_031272655.1 Tannerella sp. | reverse complement strand
CCTTCCTGCAAAGCCCGTGCAGTGGCATCGCGCTCGGTCGGTTGCCCCGCTTTTGCCGCCATATAACCGCCGATATTGGTTTTCAGAAAAATCGGGGAATGACTGTCGGCATTTTCGGGAATAAAGATATTAACGGTTTGATATACAGAATCCTCAACATTTGTTACGAAGAAAATATTCTCGTAAGCGCGATATTTGACCGATCCGCCGTCGCGTAGCGTCAGTTCTTTTTCTGTAAAGTTAGCCGCATCGAAACGCAGCGACGAAGCGCCATTGCCGACGGCAGCATAAGATTGAGCGCCAAGCGGTAATGCGCTGATACATAATGATATAATAAAAAATAACTGTTTCACTTTCATACGTTTGTTGAATAAAAATTTTCTGCAAAATTAGCAAATTGTTTTCATGTGTCCAAATTATTTTTTTGGAGAAAATTGATTACCTTTGTGGTGGTTTTTGATTTAGAAAATGCAACAAATTAGGAAATACTTTTCGGAACTTACTGATAATCAGACTTGTCGGTTTGAGGCTTTGGGGGAGCTTTATGCAGAGTGGAACGCTCGGGTCAATCTTATTTCGCGGCGCGATATTGACAACCTTTATGAGCGGCATGTGCTTCATTCCCTTGCTATTGCCAAGTTTATCCGCTTTGCTGACGGTTCGCGAGTGATGGATGCCGGTACGGGTGGCGGTTTTCCGGGCATTCCGTTAGCTATCATGTTTCCGGAGGTGCATTTTCATCTCGTGGACAGCACCGGCAAAAAAATTACCGCTACCCGGTCAATAGCCGATGCCGTTGAGTTGCAGAATGTTACGACGCAACAATGCCGCATTGAAGAGGAAAAGGGGCTGTTTGACTTTGTCGTCAGCCGCGCCGTGATGACCCTTCCCGAGCTGGCTAAGCTTGTGCGGAAGAATATAGACCTCAAACATCAACGAAACGCGTTGCCCAACGGCATTATCTGCCTTAAGGGCGGCGATTTGAATAAAGAAACCGTTCGCTTCGGAAAAGACTGTATATCAGCCGATTTAAGCGATTGGTTCAGTGAAGAATATTTTTTAACAAAAAAACTAATTTATCTTTCAATATGATGACAATCAAACAGTTTGTATTTAACTTTGTGAGCGTCAATACATATCTGTTGTATGACGAGACGCGGGAAGCACTGCTTATTGATTGCGGATGTATGACGCGCGGCGAAGAGACTGCGCTTTCATCGTTTATTTCAGATAGCAACCTGATATTGAAGCGATTGCTTAACACCCACTGTCATTTTGATCACATACTCGGCGACAGCTTTATTTACAAGACTTACGGTATCAAGCCGGAATGTCATCGCGATGAGTGTGGCGCTGGTGTGCCTTCAATCAGTAAGCAGGCGGCGTCGTTTGGTATCTTCAAAGAATTTGAAGACATTGAACCTGAGCACTTTATAGAAGCCGGCGATGAAATCCGTTTCGGTAATTCTGTTTTGAAGGCCCTTTTAGTGCCCGGACATTCCCCGGCAAGTCTTGCGTTTTACAGTGCTGCCGACGGGGTGGTTTTCACCGGAGACGCTCTGTTTCAGACAGATATAGGACGTACCGACCTCTGGGGTGGCGACCATAACACACTTGTCTCAAGCATCAAATCACAACTCCTGACCCTTCCGGATAATACTGTTGTATATCCCGGACATGGCCCCGCTACTACCATCGGGTATGAAAGGATGCACAATGAGTATTTAGCCTGATTTTCAGGGATATGGATTGCTTCGTGCCTCGCAATGACGGAAAAAGGTAGGGACAATGACGGAAAAAGAATAGACGCAATGACGGGCAAAGAATAGGCGCAATGACGAGAAAAGGGTAGGGTAGGCAATCTTTTATCTCACGAACCCTTTCCATCGTTCGTAAGCGTCTCGGCAGGCGTTTTGGTTGATGGCATCCGGCTCTATCACGGCGAGTTTCTCTAATGAGGCGAAGGCTTCGTTGTTGGATGCGTAAATACCTGCGCCGATGCCGGCTCCTTTGGCTGCTCCGGCTGCCCCGTCCGTGTCAAACAGTTCGATAGTGGCGCCGCTGACATCTGCAAGGGTCTGTCGGAACAGCGGACTGAGGAACATATTGGCTTTGCCGGCGCGTATCATGCTGACGTCCATGCCCATTCCTTTCATTATATCCATCCCGTAACGGAACGAAAACACAATCCCTTCTTGCGCTGCACGCAGGATGTCCGCCTGTGTATGGATATTGAAGTTGATGCCATTGATGGAAGCGCCTGTCTCACGGTTGCCGAGCATACGTTCTGCGCCGTTGCCGAAAGGTGTGATTGTCAGTCCGTTAGCGCCAATAGGCGACTGTGCGGCAATATCATTCATTTCGCTGTATGAAACGCCCTGACCAGCAACGTTTTTCTTCAACCACGAGTTGAGAATGCCTGTTCCGTTGATGCAGAGGAGAACGCCGAGGCGCGGCTCGTCAACCTTATTAATGCTAAGAGCAAGGTGATTGACATGTGCGAAAGTATTGACGCGCGAGAGCGGGTCGTAGCCAACCTGTCCCAATACGCCGTAAACGACACCCGAAGTGCCGGCTGTAGCAGCCACTTCTCCCGGATTAAATACATTGAGTGACAGCGCGTTATTAGGCTGGTCGCCGGCACGATAGCATACCGGCGTCCCTTCTTTGAGGCCTAACTCGCGCGCTGCTGCAGCTGTTACACATCCCTGAACGCCGAAAACAGGCGTCATAGGTGGTATGAATGAATCGGGAAAGCCGTAATAATCAAGCACTTCCGACGAAACACGGTTTTCTTTAAAATCCCAAAATATACCTTCCGAAAGTCCTTCGACCGTAACCGACACCTCGTCCGTCAGCTTCATAGCGATATAGTCTCCGGGCAGCATCAGTTTGTCAATCTTCTCATATACAGACGGTTCGTTCTCTTTCACCCATGCGAGTTTTGAGGCGGTAAAATTCCCCGGCGAGTTAAGCAGGTGTGAGAGGCAGAACTCTTCGCCGAGCGCCGCAAGCGCTTTTTCGCCATAAGGCACAGCGCGGCTGTCGCACCAGATAATGGCGGGTCGCAACACCTCGCGGTTACGGTCTATCAGCACTAATCCGTGCATCTGCCACGAGATTCCGATAGCGGCGACGTCATTGCCGGAGGCGCCCGACTGCTGCATCACCGACGCGCATGCTAACTTCAGGTTATCCCACCATGCTTCGGGCTTTTGCTCTGCCCATCCCGGTTTGGCGGCTGTAATCCGCATCTCTGTTTTTGGGAAGAAATCCTGCGCTGCGGTTTTCCCCGTTTCGGCATCAACCAAACAGGCTTTTACCGACGAACTTCCAACATCAAATCCAAGTAAGTACATATTAAAAGTATTAAAAAATCGCCTGCAAAGATAACGATTTTTTATCAAATTAATAAACTTACGGGATTTTGAAAACGTCAATAGTTGCTTCCATAAGATTCATGATGGCTATTTTCTTGTCGTAAACGCCGAATACTCTGTATATTGTATTTTCTGTCTTATACTTAGCCGACAGTTTGATTTTTTTCTTTACATCGAAAGCCAAAATCATATTATCATAGTTAAGCGCCACGTATATCACTCCGTTATCATAAGCCGCATATTTGAACAACATAGGCAATGGCAAGTTCTGGGCCAGACAAGTTTTGACTTCATCAATCTCATCTATTTTGTATTCATCGGTTTTCACTCCATCCCATGAATACTTTTCCATACAGGGATAGAAAAGTCCGATCATTACTATCCCGTCCGGCACTTTTATCAATGTGTAACGGTTTTTTTTATCATTCCCGTGAGTATTTTCCTTCTCGAACTTCCTGATTATCTGCCCATTTTGATTAAATGAAACAAAAGGAATGTTAAAACACGGGAAGTAAATCAGGCCATCATGTACAAAAAATTTCCCTGTTGTAGATGGGACCATATCTTTCGGATATGGAATAGAGCCGAGATATTTACCGTCTTCAGAATACTTTTCAATTGTTCTTATATTACCAAGAAAAAAGATGCCATTTTCTTTATCAATAAAATCAGGACAAAAGTCGCCAAATTCCCCGGGTCCGGCGCCCCTGTTTCCGAATGAACGGATAAAATTATAGGCTGTATCGGCTATCAGCACATTGCCTAAGATGTTGTTTGAAAGAACTATCTGATTATCAAAGTACTCTATGTCTCCCAATTGCTTTCCCCATATAATGGTGTCATCCAATGCAGTAACCTCGCGTACTTTTTCCAACACAACAGTCTCAATTTTTTTCTCCTTCTGACAGGAAAAAAGGACTAAAAAACTAAGGCAGAGACCATACAGGCCGCTCCTTTGATAAAATGGATAACTCTTCATACTTGTCAATTTTTTATTGTTAATAAATGTTTCTAATAATTACGGCAACAAAGATAAAAAGAAAAATTTTAACACCCAATTTTCCTGTTTTGCGCAATGGGACACCCGAAAAAAATCACCGGCACCACCGGCTTACCGCATCGGAGAGTCGTTGCTGCTCGTCGCTCATGCCGAGAACTTTGGTGTGTGTTTCCCGCGAGTTAGGCAAGCGGTAGGTAAGCCGATACATGGTTTTGACTAATTCCTGAGCGCGTTTGAGAGATGTTTCCGGCAAATATTTTTTCAACATCCGTTCGGTTTCAAGCAAAACAGTGTAGGCAGTGAAACAGATGCAGATATGCCCTTCGATGCGGTTTCTGATGTGATGATAGATCGGACGGATTCGCAAATCGGTTTTGTTCATTCGGAAAGCCCGTTCGATATACCACAGATTGCCATAGTTTTCGATTATTTTCTTTACCGGCAGGCGTGAGTTGGTCTGATATGCTTTCAGTCCGTCCCA
>JAISTJ010000065.1 GCA_031272655.1 Tannerella sp. | reverse complement strand
AGATTTTTTTACTAATTTTGTGCTCATAAAAAGTTCTTTGTTGGTTATCGTGATTGGATACCACAAAGGTAACCTTTTTACAAAGAACTTTTTATTTTAAAATTGTTTGGACAGTAATGCTGATATCTCTACCCTTACATTTGAAGCAATTGTGCATGAACGACGAGTTGAATTGGCGAATGAAGGAGGACATCGTTTTCTTGATCTTGTCAGATGGGGTATTGCTAAAAATATTTTAGGAGAAAATTTTGATGTCAATCATGATGAATACTTTCCCATTCCTCTTAGCGAAATATTAATAAACCCGAGTTTGCAACAAAATCCGGGATATTAAGAAATTGCCATTTTGTTGATAGATACAATAATTGTTGACATTTGAAGCCGAGGTTTATTCAAAAAACCTCGGCTTCTTAAATATAAATTCTATCAACGTTAAATTTTTCCTGTCAGTGGCGGAAGAAAACAATATATATCATAAAATTCTGTCATTTTATGCAAAAATCGAAAATAAGTTGTACGTTTGCATACAAAATTTTTGAAAGACAAAGTAATTATCAACTCAAAGAAATGAAAACAACAATAACGCTTTTGACTTTAATCATAGTTGCTTCTTGCAACATGGGCCGCCCAACAGTGGCTTCTGGTGACAGCGCCGAAGAGATTGCCAAACGCTTTGTTACGCCTCCCGACGGGGCGCGTCCGGGCGTGTTCTGGTGCTGGCTCAATGGAAATATGACGCGGGAGAGGATTACTGCCGACCTTGAAGCGATGAAGTCGAAAGGCCTGATGCGGACAGTGATATACGACCTTGCAGCTGTCAACCGTCCCGACATTGTGCCTGCCGGACCTGCTTTCCTCGGAGAAGAATCGGCTGCGCTTATCCGCTTTGCTCTCGAAGAAGGGCGCAGGCTTGGCATCAAGATCGGTCTTGTGGCGTCGAGCGGATGGAACGCAGGCGGTAGTTGGGTAATGCCCGACTGGGCTGCTAAAGGACTTTATTTCTCTGAAACACAGGTAGTTGGTGGAAAGAAAATAGTTTTGGAACTGACTTTCCCCAGAGTGCCTGACGGATGCCCGAAAAACGCTGACGGCACGCCGATTTACAGTCGCGAAGTGGCGGTAATTGCTGTGCCTTACAACGCCGATAAAACGCTCGACAACATCGGTCAGGTTGTCGTTTTGACGCAACATTGCAAAGACGGCGTTCTCGAATGGAACGCCCCCGCAGGCAATTGGAATATCTTCCGCTTTGTCTGTTCCAATACAGGGCAAAAACTCATTGTGCCGTCGCCGAACTCCAACGGTCTGTTTATAGACTTCTTAGCCCCCGACGCTACACGCAAACATTTGCACTATATTATTAATTGTCTGGGAGTTACGGAAGCAAACCAAACTCTTGAATCGCTCTTTTTCGACAGCATGGAACTTGCCGACGGGATAGCTTGGACGGAAGAAATGCCTGCCGTATTCAAGGAAATGCAGGGATATGACATTGAAAAATACCTTCCGGCGCTGGCAGGTTGGAAAATCAACGATGTGCAGGATAAATTCATGTATGATTTCCGGAAAACAATCAGCGACAGACTGATTTTCAGCCACTACACTACCGGCTCGGCATATCTGCGAAAGTATGGAGTGAAACTTGAAGCCGAAGCTGGCGGTCCCGGACCTCCCATCTGGAATACTTGTCCGGTTGATGCCCTTAAAGCGCTTGGTAATGTGGATATTGCATGCGGAGAGTTCTGGATAAAACATCGTAACATGTTCTTAATAAAGGAAATATCAAGCGCTACTCATATTTACGGCAAGGAACTTGTTGATGCAGAATCGTTTACTACATGGCGCAGATGGAAAGATTCGCCTTATGATATTAAGAAACTTGTTGACCGCGCTTTCTGTGAGGGACTTAACAGCCTGTTGATACTCTCGTTTCAGAGTTCGCCGCCGGAGGCGGGCAAGCCGGGCTGGACTTATCATGCCGGCTACGACTTCGGTCCGACGGTTACGTGGTGGGATAAAGCGTTGCCTTTCAGCGACTACCTTGCCCGTTGCTGCTATATGTTGCGTCAGGGCAAGTTCGTTGCCGATGTGTGCTATTATTACGGCGACCAGGCGCCGAACTTCTTCCCTGTGTACCATAACGTTGTGGAGAAACCACGTATCAAAGGACTTGATGCCGGATATGACTTCGATGTGATTAATACCGACGTGATAATGAGCCGGTTAACGGTGCGTAATGGCCGACTGACGTTGCCCGACGGGATGAGTTACGCTGTGATGGTTTTGCCCGAAGAGGCAGTCATTCCGCCGGTTGTGGTTTCAAAACTGAAAGCGCTTATCAAAGACGGGGCGCAAATTATCGGCTCTAATAAATATTTGCAAGTGGAAAACACAACTGCCGATGCGTTTCTTGCAAAGCATGGCATCGGTAAAGACTTTGATTTTCAAGGAAATACGTCGTTAGACTACATTCATCGCAGCACAAATGTGGGGGAAGTGTATTTTATCCGTAACGAGTCCGATTCCGTATATGCCTCAGGTACAGCGTGTTTCCGTATTGAAGGCAGAACGCCGGAGTTTTGGGACGCCTCTACAGGCGAGCGTTTTTCGGCGGCCGGCGATTATACAACTGCAGACGGTTTCACCAAACTCCCGCTCGCCCTTGCTCCACACGGTTCCGTCTTCGTTGTTTTCACCGATTCCGCCGCCACGCCTTTACAATCCACTCCGTTATTGCGAGGCGCCAAATTGATTGATATTCAAGCGTTAACGGTCGAAAATTCTTATGAAATCACTCCCCCATGGCACGTATCTTTTGACCCCGAATGGGGCGGCGCTAAAGAACCCGTAGTTTTCAACAAACTTCAATCGTGGACGGACTTCGCCGAGCCGCATATCAAATATTACTCAGGCACAGCAGTTTATAAAAACGACATAAATTGTCCGTTTTCAATCGTCAATAGCCAGTTGTACCTTGACTTGGGCGAAGTGCGCGACGTGGCAGAAGTTTTCATCAACGGCAAATCGGCTGGCGTCCTGTGGAAAAAGCCTTTCATCGCCAATATTTCCGGTTTGCTGAAAGAGGGCGCCAACGAACTGAAAATTGAAGTTACAAACCTGTGGGTAAACCGTTTGACGGGCGACAGCTTTTTGCATCCCGATTCGCGCTATTGCCATACAAATCACCCGTTTGTAACCCATGAGGTGTGGCAGGGCGGCGACGAGCCATACCGCGAACAGCCGTCCGGTCTGCTCGGAACGGTGCAGCTTATTGCTGTTCCGAACTATAATGTTGAGGTTCAGAATCTTACATGCGAATATGCCGAAAGACCTCTTGGAGTTGATTCCGAAACGCCAATGCTTGGATGGCGTTTGTCATCTGATAAACAAGGTGTTATGCAGGTTGCATACCGGATACTTGTTGCAAGTAGCGCAGAAAAATTAGCTCGCGACAACGGCGATTTATGGGACAGCGGAATGACCGCTTCCGGCAAAAGCCAGCAGGTCAAATACGCCGGAAAGCCCTTGCAGTCAGCGCAATACTGCTACTGGAAAGTGAAAATCCGCGATAACGACGGGCGTGAAACGGCATGGAGCGAGCCTTCCCACTGGTGCACAGGTATTTACAACCCCGAAAAGTGGCGCGGAAAATGGATTTCCTGTCGCGCTGACACGGTAACCGCCTCGCGAGGCTTCCTTGATTCATGGAAACCCGACGAAGACTGGCAGGAAAAAGATACTGCCGCTGTTTACATGCGTAAAAACGTAGGTATCAAGAATGAAATCGTCCGCGCCACTGCATTTGTCTGTGGTTTAGGATATTACGAACTGTATATCAATGGCGCGAAAGTAGGCGACCGCGTGATGGATCCCGCATTTTCAGATTATCAACGCACCGTTTACTACGCAACTCACGATGTAACAGCGTTTTTGCACAAGGGAACGAACGCACTCGGCGTTATTCTGGGAAACGGTTTTTATAACCTGCCGGGTCGGGACTTGTTTCAAACCGAGAAAGCAAGATGGAAAACGGCGCCTAAACTGCTGTTAAACATCGTTTTAGAATACGCTTCCGGCAAGCGCGAAGTCATTGCGACCGACTGCAGTTGGCGTTGGAACGACGGCGAGATAACGTACAATAGCATCAGGGGCGGCGAAACGATAGACCACACGCGACGGCGAGATGGGTGGAACACGGCAGCTTTCGACGACCGTAATTGGCACAAAACCGTCGAAGCGCCCGCACCGGTAGGCGTTCTGACCTCACAACTGCTTCCCCCAATGCGCGTTTGCGACACGTTTAAGCCCCAGAATATCACCGAGCCGAAGCCGGGCGTCTTTCTCGTTGATTTTGGAGAAAACATGACCGGATACATCGAACTGAACACGCAAGGCGCTAAGGGACAGACTGTTGTGTGCGATTACAACGAGATTCTCAACCAAGACGGGACGCTCAACACCGGACACAGCCACTCGCATACCGGCGGCAGGTTTCAACAGGAACGGTTTATCCTTGCAGGCGACAACGTCAAAGAACGCTTTGAACCGCGTTTCACTTACCACGGCTTTCGTTATGTACAGATAAGCGGCTTGTCGCAAAAAACTGACGTTAAGGATATTACGGCCAAGAGCGTCCATTCCGACTTGCCTGTTACTGCTACTTTTAGCTCTTCCGACGAAAAATACAACCAACTCTTCGCCGCCTGCAAACGCACACAGTTGAACAGCGTTCACGGCATGATTTCAGAAGAGCCGACGCGCGAGAAAATGGGCTGGACGCTTGATGCGGGCGATGGCGCGCCTACGTATCTGTTTTATTTTGACGCAGTTAACGCTGTGCGTAAGAACATTCAAGACTTCATTGATGCGCAGGAACCGTCAGGGCATATTCCGGCGATAGTTCCAACGGGCGGCTGGTCATACACTTACCCCGACGGCAAACCTTTCCTCTGGGACGACCCGTGGTGGGGCGGCAGCATCTTCCTGCTCGTCGAAAACCTGTTTGAATACACCGGCGACACGTCTGTCATTGCTCACAGCTTCGATGTCATGAATCAATACGTTGATTTTCTGACTGTTACCGCTCGCGACGATACGGTCAACTGGTCGCTCGGCGACTGGCTCGACGCTGCGCATAAAAGCTTTACACCCGGATTAACGCCCGTCGTACAAACCTCAACAGCAGGCTATTATTGGATGACGTATCTCGTATCGCGCTATGCGTCAATGCTTAACAAAAACGACGTCGCGGAAAAGTACGCTGCAAACGCCCAACGCATCCGGCAGAATTTCAATAAGTACTTCCTCGACCCCCAAACAGGCTGGTACAGTTACGATTCGCAAACAGCACAGGTTTTGCCGCTCTATCTCGGCATAGTCCCCGACGAGATGAAAGCCAAAGTCGAAGCACGCCTGCTCGACGCCATCAAATCGCATGACGGACATATCAGCGCCGGTTTCATCGGTCAGAATCCGCTGCTTGAATACCTTTGTGATCACGGCTTTACGGACGTCGCATACCGGATGGTCAGCAAACGCGAGAAATCGGGCTGGATGTATATGGTGAAAAGCGACAAAAGTACGATGGGCGAAAACCTGCATTCCGAGAGCGTCGGCAGCGGACACCATCCCTATGGCGCCGATATAGGTTTTTGGCTCATAAAATACTTAGCTGGCATAATGCCCGACCCGCAACAACCCGGATTTCAGCATTTTATCATCCGCCCCTATTTTCCCGACGACATGACAAACCTCTCCGTCGAAATGCAATCGCCCTACGGTCAAATCCGCACATCATGGCAACGAACCCCCAACGGCAAAATCCGCTACAAGGTATCAATCCCTTGCAACACAACTGCCCGAATTAGCCTGCCGGGAATAGAGATAAAAGACTATCATTCAGGTATTTATGAATTTGAAATATAATAACAGCTATGAGAAATTTAACAGCATTATTACTGCTATTTGCCCTGTTTGCATGCCACAACAAGCGCGAACTCGCGTCCCGTTTTGCCGCGCCGCAGCAAACAGGCGGAAGCGTAACCCTCTATTGGCTGAACGACACGCTGCGGCAAGATTCGCTACATGAACAAATCGCCCTTTTGCACAGAGACGGTTTCTCCGGCGTAGCGCCGCTACCACTTAACAGAAAAGTGAAGCCGGACTACCTCACCGACAGTTACTTGGAACTTTACGGCTTTATGCTCAATGAGTTAAAAAAGCATAACATGGAGCTTATATTTTACGACGACTGCAACTTCCCGACCGGAACAGCCGGCGGTCGCTTCCGCCAACTGTACCCCGACCTGCGTATAAAATACCTGACCCGCATTGATACTGCGCTGCAAGGGGGAGGCACAGTAAAGCTGCCCGTCCCGAAAGGTAAATTGATGAGCGCCTGTATTTCACGTCCACAAGAAAGTGGTTTTCAGGCGATTACGGAAACGGTTAAAATTGTGTCTGCACAAAACGGTTTTGAGGCACAAACCGAGCTACCCGAAGGCAAGTGGCGGATACAGCTGTTCTTCTGCTGTGTAGCTGAAAATCAATCCATTGTGGACTACCTCGACCCCGACGCCGTCAGCAAACTGCTCGGTCTGACTTATGAACAGTATTACAGCCGTTTCCCTGAACATTTCGGAACAACCATAAAGACAAGCTTTTACGACGACCATGCGTATTATTATGTTCCTCATACTGCAACTTGGACCGCTCGTTTCAATGAGAAGTTCATTGAGAAACATGGATTTAAGCCCGATACTCTCTATCCGTCGCTGTTTGAAAACACAGGCGAGCGGGATGCAGCTAACAGAGCGTATCTGTTCGCCTTTCGCGATGAACTGAATGCTAAAGGCTACCCGCGCGTGGTTTCGCAGTGGGCTGCTAATCATGGCATTGCTTGTTCGGGGCATCCTGCCGCTACATATCGTCCAAATCCGTTACAATTAATGGGCGACGGTTTGTATTACTTTAAGTATCAGGATGTTCCGCTGTGCGACTATATTCATTACTTCCGACATGGCGTTGATGGCTTCAACATCCCCGCTTCGGCTGCGTATAACTTTGATAAAGACATACTTATATGCGAGATATACGGTAATTTCCAACCCGACAAATACGATGACGGTAAGATGCTCTACCGTGCCGGAATGGACGTTTATGCGCGGGGAATCAACAAGTTACTGCCGCACGGCACTTGGTATAACGCCGCCAAAGTGGATATCATCCCTGAAATATCATGGCGCAACCCGAAAATGGCAAATGATTTAAGCGCTTATAATCAGTGGGTAGCGCGGTGCGAAATGCTTTTACAACACAGTCGCCACGTGGCGCAGGTCGGCATTCTCTACCCCATAGCCGACCTCCGCGCACGATATAACTTCCTTGACTACAAACCAACTAACGGCAAAGAAGCAATTCGCGGCAATGACTATTACAACTTCATAGCATTGATGACCAAGAAGTTACGCACAGATTACACGCTTCTGCACCCCGAAATTCTCGATGAGCGCTGTACCATAAAACCGGAGGGTATATTAAGGCTTGATAATGAGAGAAATTACGAGGAATATCAACTGTTGATAGCGCCATGGTGTCGCACAATAAGCCTGTCGAACCTGAAGAAAATGAAAGAATACGCCGACAAAGGCGGAACTGTCTTATTTACCGGCTGTTTACCCGAACAGGCTACCGAGTTTGGCAAGGACGAGGATATCAAGAGGCTTGTATCTGAAATGAAAACGCTTGATAACGTGAGCTTTATAGAACATCCCGACGAGCAAAACATGCGCAGTTTCATAAACGCTCACATCCTCCCCGACGTCAGTATCGGCGAGATAACAATCACAAGTCGGCCGACCGTCGAAAATGCCGACCTACCCGCTTCGTTTCGCGACACAGACTATGCCTACAACTGCATACACAAAGTCAAAGACGGCATGGACTGTTATTTTTTTGCCAACCCCACCGATTATGCGCTGACTGCGGAAATAACTTTCGGGCAAGTAGCTGGCGCCAAACCGGAACTCTGGAACCCACACACCGGCACAATCCAAAAACTCGCCAGTGCCAAGCAGGACGGCAAAATCCGGCTCGCCCTGCCCTTACCGCCCGTCAGCAGTTGCTTTATAATTTTCAAACAAAAATAGTTGCAAATTCAACTTTTTGTATTAACTTTGTCGCTGAAATTTGACAAAATGATTGTTGGAAATATTATTATTTATCAAAATGATTAAAAATTATGGCTACAGTTAGTACGGTGATTGTGTGGATCATGATGGTCTTGATGGCTGTCGGGGGGATTGATTATTTTCTTGGAAACAGGATGGGTTTGGGTTCCAAGTATGAAGAGGGTTTTAACGCGATGGGCGCTCTGACGATGAATATGGCAGGGGCGGTGTGTATTGCGCCGTTGCTTGGCGATTGGCTCAGGCCTGTATTAGCGCCTGTGTTTGAGCTGTTTGGCGCAAGTCCGGCCATGTTCGCCACTACTATATTGGCGTGCGACATGGGTGGTTGGCCACT
>JAISTJ010000099.1 GCA_031272655.1 Tannerella sp. | reverse complement strand
CCCTCATGAGCGGCAAACTGCTCAACCTCCCCGAGCGTTCCGAAATCCCTGAGAACATCAAGGAACAGTTAATAGTAGAGTTATATTCTAAATAATACAATTATGGCAATATTAGCATTCCAGAAACCCGAGAAAGTATTTATGTTAGAGGCGAATGCCACATATGGCAAATTCGAGTTTCGCCCCCTCGAACCCGGCTATGGCATAACCATCGGGAACGCCTTGCGCCGCATACTGTTGTCTTCGTTGGAAGGATATGCCATCTCTTCGATAAAAATCGAAGGCGTTCAGCACGAGTTTGCCACTATTCCCGGCGTCCTCGAAGACGTAACCAACATCATCCTGAACCTCAAGCAGGTACGTTTTAAGTACGAAGGTGAACCGAGTGAAGTAACTAAGGTAGAGGTAACAATAGCAAAGAAAGAAGTGTTTAAAGCCGCAGATATAGGCAAGGCGCTACAAGGTTTTGAGGTGCTCAACCCCGAACTTGAGATATGCCATCTTGACCCGAATGCTTCTTTGCATATTACTTTGTTTATTAACAAAGGACGAGGTTATGTTCCAGCCGACGAACAACCGTCATCTACTGATGTTCAGGTTATTCCGATAGATTCAATCTATACGCCTATTCGCAATGTGAAGTATTCGGTTGAAGACTACCGTGTTGAGCAGAGAACAGACTACAACAAACTGACAATTGAGATTTCTACCGACGGTTCAATCACTCCGAAAGAAGCTCTCAAGGAAGCAGCGAAGATACTGATATATCATTTTGCACTCTTTTCCGATGAGAAGATAGCAGTTGAACAGGTCGAAGTAGAAACGGACGAAGAATTTGATGAAGAATCGCTCCACATGCGTCAGTTACTCAAGACCAAGCTCACCGACATGGATCTGTCGGTGCGCGCCCTCAACTGCCTCAAGGCAGCCGATGTGGAAACACTCGGAGAGCTTGTTCATTACAACAAAAACGACCTGTTAAAGTTCCGCAACTTCGGCAAGAAGTCGCTTACAGAGCTTGATGAACTGCTCGACGGACTGCACCTGCATTTCGGAATGGACATTACAAAGTATAAATTAGATATAGATTAAGTAAAAATGAGACATAATAAGAAAATCAATCATTTAGGACGCACCGCCGCCCACCGCGAAGCGATGCTGTCAAACATGGCGACATCGCTGATAAAGCACAAGCGCATCTTCACCACCACAGCGAAGGCCAAATCGCTGCGCAAATACGTTGAACCGCTCATCACCAAGTCGAAAGACGATACGACACATTCGCGTCGCGTGGTCTTCTCGTACTTGCAGGATAAGAACGCCGTTACCGAACTCTTTAAGATTATCGCCGGTAAGGTAGCCGACCGTCCGGGAGGCTATACCCGTATCATCAAGACCGGTAACCGTCTGGGCGACAATGCCGCTATGTGCTTCATAGAGTTAGTTGACTTCAACGAGAACATGCTCAAAGAAAAGAAAGCAGCCGCCAAGACCCGCCGTTCGCGCAAGAAATCAACTGCTGCCGCTCCGGCTGCCGCTGCTACTCATGCCGCCGCTTCTGCTGCAGCCGTTGCAGAGCCTGCTGTTGTTGAAGAGCCCGCTGTAGCTATAGCCGAAGAACCGGAAGCCGTAGCCGCTCCCGTCGTTGAAGAGGCGCCTGTTGAAGAAGCTGTTGCGGAAGTTCCCGCCGCTGAAGAAGCGAAGGAAGAGACCCCAACAGCATCAGAATAGAATATTTATTTGTTGTAATATTTTTCATAAACGGTACCTCCGTGTACCGACATTATGTTGCAGAAGCAATCCGGAAAGTGATTCCCGGATTGCTTCGTTTTTTTTCGCAAGCAAAACAATAAACAGAGAAAGGCGGCACCCCCACCGCAGAGGTTCAAACGTGTTTTTGATTCCTGCGGTGGTGTGCCTTGTCGTTTTTTTGCGCCTGATTGTCAGTTATTCAAATATATTTTGTAGTTTTGCGGTTTGAAATGATAAATGGAATGACAGCTGAAGTTGCCAAAACAAAGAACGAAATCATTCTCTATCAGCCGGATAGCGCAATATCACTGGAAGTGCTGATAGAGAACGAATCGGTATGGCTGTCGTTGAATCAGATGACAGCGCTTTTTCAAAGAGATAAATCTGTTATTTCCAGACATATACGGAATATTTTTGAGGAAGAAGAACTGATTGCCGATTCAGTTGTTGCAAATTTTGCAACAACTGCCGCTGATGGCAAAACGTATCTTGTAACTTACTACAACCTTGATGTTATCATTTCGGTTGGTTATCGCGTAAAATCCAAACAAGGTACAAAGTTTCGTCAGTGGGCAACACCTGTTTTGCGGGATTATGCTTTGAGGGGATATGTTATCAATCAGCGACTTACACAGATTGACGACAGACTTTTTCAGCACGAACAACGCTTACTGAATGCTGAAAAACAAATAGATTTCATCGTCCGCACCGAAATACCGCCCAAGGAGGGCGTCTTCTACGACGGGCAGATTTTTGACGCTTTTGTGTTCGTTGCCGACCTGATACGAACAGCAAAGAAGCGAATAGTTCTGATAGATAACTATCTTGATGATAGCGTTTTAATACTATTAGCGAAAAGAAAGGCAAAAGTAACAGCCACAATCTACACGAAAGCAATTACACCCGACATCCAAATCGATTTGACAAGGCATAACGCCCAATACCCCGAAATATTCATCGAAGCCAAGCCTAACATCCATGACCGTTTTCTGGTGATTGACAATGCAGTATATCATATCGGCGCATCGTTCAAGGACTTAGGCAAGAAACTGTTTGCGTTCTCAAAGATGGAAATGACCGCAAGTGAATTGCTGAAAAATATTTGATAACCGCTATTGTCTATCCATAGAACAAGCAATTAGCAGCACTTTAATATCTCAAGTGTTCGTAGCAATACTAATGCCAAAACCGCAAAGCCGCCAAGAACTTCGCGCCGCCCTGTCTTCGTGTTAGTATTATGCGACTGGATTGCTTCACTTCGTTCGCAATGACGGGAAGGGGGGCGTAATGAGGGTGAAGGGGAGGGCACAATGACGGGAAGGGGGGACACAACGACGGGAAGGAAGTGAAGCAACGACGCTATATCGGAGTGTTGCGACGGAAAGCCACCTTGAAGGAGATTAGTGTTTCGGTGCGGGATAAGCCGAGTGGTTGGAGCTTCTCGTGGATGATGCTGAGCAGATGCTGGTTGTTCTTGGCGAAAATCTTAATAAAAAGGTCGTATTTGCCTGTTGTATAATGACATTCCACAACTTCGGGAATCTTCTCTAACTCTGCGGTAACAACCGTAAACTGTTCGGGGTTTTTGAGGTATATACCCATATATGCACATGTCTCATATCCAACCATTTCGCTGTCGAGGATAAACTCAGAGCCTTTTATTACACCCGCGGCCGTAAGTTTTTGTATGCGCTGATGAATAGCGGCGCCCGAAACATTGCATTCACGAGCCACTTCGAGGAACGGCTTCCGGGAGTCGTTTACTATCAGGCTCAGTATTTTTCTGTCTAAATCATCAAGTTCAAATTTTGCCATAAGTATTATTTTTATTGTTGTAGTAAGTACAAAGGTACGGATTTTTTTTTGAAAAAAAAGAGAGTACGCGTTAAAAAACGAATACTCTCCTGACAAAATTATTGAATTTTAAATATGAAACAGCGACTTACTGTTGTTGCTTACCGCGGGGTTTAGCCGAATAGCTGATTTTCAGCGCGTAAGCTTCACGAAGAGCCTGCTTAAGGTCTGTGATAATACCCATATTGGTTTCAAGGTCGCCTTTGATGGATGTTGTCATAAACGGCTGGTCTTCTTCTTTCATACTTGCTTTCTCCTGACCGATGTATGCTCCGACTTCCGAGATTTCGGCTATCTGGTCGTTAAGCTGGATACGCGGCTCGTTTCCCATTTTGGCTACAAGCTCGGGGGTGTTTGGTTTGCCGACATAGATGAAGGTAACCAATGATTTCTTCTCGAGTTTGGTAAGTTCTGTAGCCTGTGGTGAGCGAAACTGCACTTTCAGGGTAACTTCGCGCATGGATGTAACCATCATGAAAAAGAACAGGATGGCAAACACAAGGTCAGGTAATGACGATGTATTAAGTTCGGGCATTTCTCGTCCGCCCGCTTTATTGAATTTTCCCATAGCTTTTTATTTTTTAGTAGTTTTTTCTCCATACTTCTTTGGCTCCGCCTCGGAAATGACCTGAGGATAGAGCTTTGTGATAGCAGTCTTTTCGTCTTCATCAAGTTCGCTGTACTTTTTGTTTCCGAAGAACTTTTTTGAAGCCACATCGCGTAGCTCGTTATAGGCGGCAACCAATTCGTTTTGGACATCTATATACGTCTGATACTTAGTCCCACGGTCGCATTGCAGCGAGATAACGTGCTTTTTAGTAACCATTTGCGAGCCTAACAGGGGGATTTCTACCGCTTCCTTTTCAGGCAAATTTTCCGCATTGGCCGGATTCTCTATAAATTCCTTAGCTTTTTCCCTTAGTTGCGGGAGCGTTACTTCTTCCATGCTGCACATGACGCGGTTGTCGGAGCTGACAAGCACTTCAAGGATGTTCCGCTTGTTAACCTTCTGGTCATCAGGCTTATCCTTGTTTTCCGGAGGTGGCGGCAGTTTACGCAGCAACCCCTGGTCGGTATCCATTGATGTGGTCAGAAGGAAGAACAAGAGCAACATGAATGCTATATCTGCGGAAGAAGTAGCGTTCATCGCGGGAACTTTTCTTTTCTTTTTACCCATTTGCTGTTTGTTTAAATGGTTATTTACTCAAAATTTTCTTGATCGAACCCCAAATCATGGCGACGATAGCCAACCCGAGCAGTATATACATTGCATAGAGCCACATGTCGGTTATTTTCAGCCAGAAAGGAATATTATAGGTCTGTGAATCGGCATTCAGTCCGACAAGTTTTTCGCCGCTTCCCACCGAATATGCGATGACAAGCAGGATGGCGAATACTACGAACACGGCAAGTGAGGTCAAAGCGCTTTTAGGGCTTGATTTGAACTTGCTTCCGAACTGGAACAGGCCGAACAGCAGCATGCTTACTGCGCAAATGCCAAGAAGAATGTATGACCAGATAAGCACATGACCTGTGTATATCGGGTTTTTAAATTCCCCTAATGGTGCGCCTACGCCTCCGAAGTAGAATAGACCGAAGAGCGCCACACTGATAGCTGCTACAACGATCAATATCCAACTTGATATTTTTCTAATTTTAGTTACAGCCATGTCTTATGCTTGTTTAGGATGTTTAACATTGTATTTTATCACTAAGTCGAGCAGCGAGATAGAAGCGTCTTCCATCTTGTTGAGGATTGCTTCGAGCTTGCTGAGCAGATAGTTATAAAACACCTGAAGGATAAGGGCTACGATAAGACCGCCTACGGTGGTGATCAACGCCACTTTCATACCGCTTGCAACGACCGTCGGGCTGATGTCGCCTACCTGTTCGATCTTGTCAAACGCCATGACCATACCGACAACCGTTCCCAAGAACCCCAGAGACGGAGCTATTGCGATAAACAGGGTGATCCATGACAGGTTCTTCTCCAAGAGACCGCCCTGAACGCCACCGTAAGATACGATTGATTTTTCAACCACGTCAATGCCCTGGTCCATTCTCATAAGACCTTGATAAGCGATAGAGGCGATAGGACCTCTTGTGTCGCGTGCGATAGCTTTTGCAGCCTCTACATCATTTTTTGCAAGCGCGTCTTCGATGCCTTTCAGCAACTTTTTAGAGTTAGTGTCGGCAAGGTTCAAATAGATGATCCTTTCGAGCACGAAAGCAAGACCAAGTATCAGCGCGATAGCAATCAAACTCATGAAGTCTGCACTACCTTCAATGAACTTCACCTTTAAGGCCTGGTGAAAACTCTGCTCTGCTACAGGCGCAACTTCGGGTGCCTGTGCGAATGTCATAACTGATGTTCCAAGAGCCATTACGACAAGGAACGCTTTTGTAAATACTTTTTTCATTGTCTGTTAAATTTTAATTAGTAATTTTTTTGTTTATAATTTAATTTAGTAATCTTCAAATCGTTATCGGCGGAGAAAGCGGGATTCGAACCCGCGAAACGCTTTTGGCGTTTACACACTTTCCAGGCGTGCCTCTTCAACCACTCGAGCATCTCTCCTGAACCGAAAAATTCATTTTTTCTTTCAAAAAACGGGTGCAAAGTACGAAAAATTTATGAATTACAAACTTTTTATTCAAGAAATTTCATTTTTTCTTTAAAAATTTTTTTCAACGGGCATCTGCCGGCAATTTTTCCTCTTTGCTATCGCTTTGATTTTTAATCATTTACAATTTTAACAGGAAGTTGAAACAAATTCATCGCGTTTTGAAAAGTTTTTTTCGCGACAATTTCTTCCGTTGTTTCGTATATTTCCGCTAACTTTTTAACGGTTTCGCGGACGTATGCAGGCTCGTTCCTTTTGCCTCTGAAGGGCGCAGGAGCGAGGTATGGTGCGTCGGTTTCAACCACTATCCGCTCTAACGGGATCTCGCGGAGCGCATCCCTCAAAGCCGTGCTGTTTTTGAACGTTACAACTCCTCCCAAGCCTATATAAAACGTTGTAATAGCCTGAATTTCACGCCATTCGTCAATGCCGCCGCCGAAACAGTGGAACACTCCCTTCAGGTTTTCCGCCCCTACATTATATATAATGTCGAAAACGTCAGCGAAAGCGTCGCGCGTGTGGACGGTAACGGGCAACTGCATAGCGGCGCTCCACTTCAGCTGCTCGGCGAACGCTTCCCGCTGCTCGCCTGTATGACTTCTGTCCCAGTAATAATCAAGCCCGATCTCGCCTATGCCGCAGTAAGTACGTTTGCCGAGAGCCGCTTCTGCGAGGCGCAACTCACGGCGGTAGTCGTCGCAGACGCTCGTTGGGTGAAGCCCCATCATCGGAAAGGCATAGTCCGGATACTCATCACACAGCCCGTTTAGTGCATCTACGCTCTTGGAATCTTCGTTCGGCAGTATGACAGCCGCCACGCCGGCTTCTTTCGCCCTGAGGATGACTTCCCTGCGGTCGCCGTCAAACTCTTTGCTGTAGATATGTGTATGAGTATCAATTATTTCCATAACTATGATTCTCTTAACATCAGCATATTGGCAAACCGTTTCAGCTCTTTGAGATTGCTTCGACCGACTTCCGGACTGTCAATATCCCTCATTGCAAGTTTGAAAAATCCGTCAATTCTTGATTGAGCTATATCTCTGATACACAGAGCATTATAAATATCCGTGTAGGCTGAAATTTTCTCCTGTGGGGTGAAACTGTTAGCGGGATTTTTATACCACTCCATAGTCTCTTTCTGCTTGCTGTCGGCAAGTTCGTACGCTTTTATCAGCAGGTAGGTTTTCTTGTTACAGAGTATATCACCGCCGATATTTTTCCCGAAAGTGTCGGTGTCGCCATAGACGTCGAGCATGTCGTCCTGTATCTGGAACGCAAGCCCGATGTTCAAGCCTGCGTCATACAGTTTGCTTGCTTCGGCTTCGGAAGCGCCTCCTACTATGGCGCCGGTTTTGAGGCAGCAGGCGATAAGTACGGCTGTCTTAAGGCGTATCATTTCGATATAATCGTTTTCGGCGACTGTGTCTCGCTGTTCAAACTCCATGTCGTACTGTTGCCCGCAGCATATCTCCATCGCTGTAACCGAGAACAGGTCGAGTATCCGTTTCAGGTGTGGCTCGCCTGTTTCGCCTATAAGTTGATATGCGGCAATCATCATAGCGTCGCCGGATAGGATGGCAGTGTTGGTGTTCCATTTTTTGTGCACGGTGAGTTTGTTGCGCCTTTTATCAGCCTGATCCATCAGGTCGTCGTGCAACAGGGTGAAGTTATGAAACACCTCCATCCCCAGAGCCGGCTTCACGGCGGCGTCAATATTGTCGCTGAAAGCGTTGCAGGCAAGCAGCGTCATAACGGGACGTATGCGTTTGCCGCCGAGCGAAAGTGTATATTCTATCGGTTCAAAAAGGCTTCTCGGCTTCAGGTCGAAATAAATTCCGCCTGTTTCGGCTTCGATACGTTCAAGTATTTGTTCTGTTGTAAGCATAAATTAAAAAAGGCTGCATATTTCAGCAGCCCTCACACAAAAATTAGTCATGAGAAACAATTTCTGTTTATTGTTGCAGTTTAAACCTTACAGGTACGCTGTATTTTACGCGTACTGGTTTGCCGCGCTGTTGACCCGGTTTGAACTTCGGAAGCATCTTCAACACGCGGATAGCTTCCCTGTCAAGGTTGGGGTCAAACGCTTTTGTTACCTGAACATCGGATACACTGCCGTCTGTATTTACGACGAAGTTACATGAAACACGTCCCTGGATACCGTTCTCGGCTGCAATGGTGGGGTAGTTGATGTGTTCAGCTATCCATTTCAGCAAAGCGGCTTCGCCTCCGGGAAACTCAGGCATGTGTTCTACGGTTACGAAGACGAAGTTCTCGTCTTCCTCTTCCTCCTCCTCTACAACGGGGGCTACATAGGTGGAAGTCTGCGCCTGCGAAGCGTCGTCCTCGCTCGATAATATCTGTACGTCGTCAACCTTGACATTATCTTCCACGATTTCAATAACTTCCGGAGCTTTGATAACTTCCGGTTCGGGTGGCGGTGGTGGCGGCTCGTCCTGACGGGTGATGTCAATCTCTTCTTCTTCGATGACTTTGCTTGTGCCGTCGTCGGTGGCGACCTCAATCTCGCGTTCGCCCCACTCGAAGCCTACAAACACAACTGCAAGGGCTATCACCAAACCCATCAACAGGCTTAGCGATTTATCCCTTTCAAGATCAGCTCTTGGTGTCTTCTTAATCTCCATAATTCAATATTTTTAAGTTTATAATTTCGTTTACAACTCACCGCAAAAATACATATTTTTTTTTATTCGCAAATAAAAATCTTGAATTTTTTTCGTATTTTTGTTTTTTTAACATTCTAAGGGCGTTCTGAACGCTTTTTGAGCGATTTTTTAGCAAAAATATAACTTTTCGGCGTTTTTCGCGTTAATATAGATGTTTGTTATAACCGGACGATATGAAATTTATAAATAAACGATTGATAATCACGCTATTATCTCTGCCTTGCGTTGTTTTTGCACAAGACGGGCACGATACTTACGCCTTCCTGCGTTTTCCTGCTTCGGCTCGGGCAAACGCGCTCGGAGGGCACTCGGTATCGCTTGTAGAGCGCGATCCGTCGCTTATCTTCCATAATCCGGCGTTGCTCGGAGGCGAGCTTAGCGGGATGATGAACCTCAGTTTTATGAACTACATGGCTGACGTGAAAGTCGGAAGCGCTGTCTATACGCACGTTGCAGGCTCACGGGGCGCATGGGGGGCGGGCGCTACATATATTAATTATGGTAGCATGAAGGAAACGACGCCTGAAAATGTCGTCCTCGGCACTTTTTCGGCGCAGGACATCAACTTGCAGGCTTTCTACGCCTACGACCTGTCGGACAAGTGGCGCGGGGGGCTGTCGCTCAAGGGGCTTTACTCCACGTTGGCCGATTACTCGTCTTTCGGGTTGGCTGTTGATGCGGGGCTTAGCTACTTTGATGCGGAATCGGATATGTCTTTCGGCTTTGCGCTGAAGAATATCGGCGCTCAACTGAAGTCGTATTATGATGAACGCCAGAGAGTTCCGTGGGATATACAGATTGGCTTGTCGAAACGGCTGTCTCATGCGCCTTTGAGGGTGTCGGTTACCGCCATGTATCTCAACAGGTGGAAGTTTGACTATACCGATAACCTCAAGGATGAGGAAGATGGCTTTGTGGAAACGGCTTTTAAGCATCTTGTCTTTGGGCTTGAGTTTCTGCCGTCCGACAATTTTTGGATAGGCGCCGGGCTTAATCCCAAAACGATGATGGACATGAAATTGACGTCGGGGAACAGTTTTGGCGGCTTTTCGGCAGGTGCGGGAATCAAGGTGTCGCGGTTTAACGTCGGCGTTTCGGTCGCTCGCTATCATCCTTCGGCTATGTCGCTGATGGTTGGCGTGGCTGTTTTACTTTCAGACAATGCTCTATGAAACAGATAATTATAGCGATAGACGGACTTTCTTCCTGCGGCAAAAGCTCGATGGCGAAAGAGCTTGCACGCCGGTTGGGTTATACGTATATTGATACCGGCGCGATGTACCGTGCCGTAACGCTGTATGCCATCCGGCAGGGGCTGTTTAACGGCGACATTGTTGATGCGGACGCATTGGAACGGAAAATGAGCCTTGTGAACGTTTCTTTCGGGGTTAATGCCTCAACAGGACGGTCGGAGACTTACCTCAACGGCGAGAATGTTGAAGCCGAGATTCGGCGGATGGAGGTGTCAAAGCATGTCAGCGCCGTTTCGTCGCTGCCTTTCGTCCGCTCTGCGTTAGTGAAGCTACAGCGGCAAATAGGCGAGAAAAAGGGCTTGGTGATGGACGGGCGTGACATCGGAACGGTGGTTTTCCCGAACGCTGAGCTGAAAATTTTTGTTACCGCAACGCCCGAGATACGCGCCAAACGCCGACTCGACGAGATGAAAGCCAAAGGCGAAGAAGCTTCGTTTGACGAAATACTTGCTAATGTGAAAAGTCGTGATTATCAAGATACTAACAGGTCGGTCTCGCCTCTCCGCCGCGCTCCGGACGCCCTCGAACTCGACAATTCCGACATGACAATAGCAGAACAGAACGAGTGGCTGCTTCAACATGCGATGTCCGTAATTTCTTCCATAAGCGAAAAAAATGATTGAGATAGACACAAATTCGGGTTTCTGTTTTGGGGTGGTGAACGCTATTGAAAGCGCTGAACGTGAGCTTAATAACGGGGTTGCGCTATACTGTCTCGGCGACCTTGTCCACAATAACCTTGAGATGAGGCGCCTCAAAAGTCTTGGGCTGCAAACGGTTGATCATGAAGAACTTCCGTCCATGAAAAACAAGACTTTGCTGTTGCGCGCCCACGGCGAACCTCCATCAACATATCAAATGGCTGAAAATAATGGTATTACCGTTGTGGATGCTACTTGTCCCGTAGTGTTGAAGTTGCAGCGACGGATACATGACTGTTATGAAGAATTGAAAAATACTGATGCCCAGCTTGTTATATATGGCAAGCAAGGTCATGCCGAAGTAAACGGCTTGGTTGGGCAGACTAACGGCGCTGCTATCGTGATAGAAGGGCCTGATGACCTCGAAAAGCTTGATTTCACGCGCGAGATAGCGCTTTTTTCACAGACTACCAAGTCGCTTGACGGCTTTCGCGAGATTGTTGAAATTATCGAAAGGCGGATGAAGCCGGGGGTGCGATTTCGTTCGTTCGATACGATATGCAGGCAGGTGGCGAACAGGCTGCCTAAGCTTAAAGAGTTCGTTGCGCGGCACGACTGGGTTTATTTTGTCGCCGGCGAGAAAAGTTCCAATGGCAGAATGTTATACGAAGAGTGCCGCAAGGCAAACCCAAACATCACATTCATATCTTCCGCCGACGATATCACCGAGCCGCTTCCCGCTTCCGTCCGCAGCGTCGGTATCTGCGGCGCAACATCTACCCCCAAATGGCTGATGGAACAGGTTTCCGAAAAAGTTTCCGGATGCCATAAAAACACATAAAAATTTTTTTTCTTTCCGAAATATTTATTTATTTCAAAAAAAATTTTTACCTTTGCAGTCTGAAACAATTAAGAAATTAGTTGAAGGGGGGCGACAGTTCCCCTTCTTCGTATGAAGTAAATGATAGATAAACAGTTGATAATCAGCACTGTGGAGGAGAAACTGAAGGGGACGAACTACTTCCTGATAGATGTCTCAGTTACTCCCGACAATGTCATTTCGGTGGAGATTGACAGCGACGACTTCGTTTATATTGACGATTGCGCCGATGTCAGCCGCTACATAGAGGCGCATCTTGACCGCGACAAAGAGGATTATGAACTCGAAGTAGGCTCTGCCGGCATCACTGCCCCGTTTAAACATTTTCGCCAGTACGTCAAAAACATTGGCAAAGAGGTCGAAATGGAGCTAAAGACAGGCGTTAAGCTGACCGGCATACTCAAAAACGCAGACGCCGACGGGGCGGTTCTTACCGTACCGAAGAAAGTCAAAACAGAAGGCTCAAGGCGTAAAACTGTTGTAAATGAAGATGTTACTTTTAATTATAACGAAATAAAACAAACAAAATACTTAATAAGATTTTAACAAAACATTATGGGAAGAAGAAGAGAAGATGCTATAAGCATGTCGGATACGCTGACCGAATTTAAGGAGTTGAAGAATATTGACAAGGATACGATGATCAATGTTCTTGAAGAATCGTTCAGAAACGTGATATCCAAGATGTTCGGCACTGACGAGAACTATGATATAATCATCAATCCCGAGAAAGGCGACTTTGAGATATGGCGTAAACGGACAATCGTTCCTGACGGCAATGTAAAAGACTCCAACCTGCAGGTCGCCCTTGAAGAGGCCTTGACGATAGACCCCGACTGCGAAATCGGCGAAGAGCTGATTGACGAAGTCCATTTTGAGGATTTCGGGAGGCGCGCTATCCTGAACCTGCGCCAGACTCTTGCCTCGAAAATACTTGAACTTCAGAAAGATAGCCTCTATAATCGCTATAAAGAAAATATCGGAACAATCATAGCTGCGGAAGTTTATCAGATTTGGAAAAAAGAGATACTGCTGCTCGACGATCAGGGGAACGACCTGCTTCTGCCTAAAACAGAACAAATTCCGACCGATTTCTTCCGTAAAGGCGAGACAGTCAGGGCTTTAATCAAAGAAGTAACTAACGAAAACAATAACCCGAAGATTCTGCTTTCGCGCACGAGTAACGACTTCCTGCGCCGGCTGTTTGAGCTTGAAGTGCCCGAAATCAACGACGGATTGATAACTATCAAAGCCATAGCCCGCATACCCGGCGAAAGGGCCAAGATTGCCGTAGAATCATACGATGAGCGGATAGATCCTGTCGGCGCCTGCGTCGGAATGAAAGGTTCGCGCATACGGGGCATTGTTCACGAGCTTCGCAACGAGAATATTGATGTAATCAATTATACAGCAAATACTTCGCTTCTTATTTCGCGCGCCTTAAGCCCCGCAAAAGTGTCTTCTATCAGGCTTAACGAGAAGGAAAGAAGCGCCGAAGTGTTCCTTCGCCCCGAAGAAGTGTCGCTGGCTATCGGAAAAAGCGGTTTGAACATCAAACTTGCCAGTATGCTGACCGATTACAAGATTGACGTCTTCCGCGAGATTGAAGGATTGGACGAAGAAGACATCGAACTGAGCGAGTTTAGCGACGAAATTGAAGAATGGATGATTGAGTCGCTGCAAAAGATGGGTTGCAATACCGCCAAATCGGTGCTTAAACTTACCGACGAGGAAATTATGGAAGGTGCAGACCTTGAGGAACAGATGGTTAAAGACATCAGGCGTATCCTCGAAGCCGAATTTGAAGAAGAAATTCAGCCGGACGAAACTGCAGCCGACTATGACGATGACAATTCTGATGATGAAGTTTTTTCAGACGAAGAAGAGCCTTCTGAAGCAGCAGATTTAGAAAACAATTAAATAATATATGCCCAAGTTATACAAAGTAGTTGAGGAACTTAAGGAACTGAAACAGAACATCGGACTTGCGACGATAGTGGAGTTTCTCGGAAAGAAAGGCTTCACTGTTGACAACAACCCCAACGCGAGAATCTCGGACGATCAGTTCGACCTTCTCGTGAAGGAGTTTGGCTCCCAGCCCGCTCCCCGCAAAGATATTTTCGATCCGTTGAGGAAAATCAAGGAACGGGAAGAGGCGCGCAAAACCGGCGCTCCACGGTTCGTTATTCCTAATATCCAGCCTAATATTCAACCGAAAGTGGAACCGCAGCTGGAAGAAATCGCTTCCAAAGGCGGCAAAGTTGTTTCGCCTACGGACGAAAAGGGTATTGCCGAAACTAAACCTAAAATTGAAAGCGAGCCTAAAAAGACGCCTTCCGCAACTGCCGCCGATCATGCAGCTCCTGCAGCTCCCACTGCTCACGCTGCTTCCGTTAAGGAAAAGCCTGTAAAAGAGACAGTTAGCAAAGAAAAAACGGCTACATCCAAACCTTCTACCCCTGATGCTCTGGATAAGAAAGCCGATGAAAAGACAGCCGAAAAGAAGCCTGCAGCGAGCGATAAAAAGCCCGAATCCGCTGCTTCCGACAAAAAGAAAGAGACTGCCGAAAAGAAAGTTGCCGCAGAGAAACCGGATGCTGCCGTAAAACCATCCGCCGAACAACCTGCAGGACAGCCAACTGCCGAACAGCCATCCGCAGAAAAGACTTCGACAGAAGGACAAGCTGCTGAAAAACAGCTGGAAACGCCTGTAATAACGCCTTCAACCGATCAAAAAGCCGAAGACGGCAAGAAAGAAGATAAAGAAGGCGCTAAAACTCAGGGCGCGAAAGACAAAAAACCGCCGAGGAAAAGTCGTAAAGAACGACGCGCCGAGATACGCGAGCAGCGGGAGGCTATTCCGCCGGACGTAAATAATCAGGAACTGTTCCGTATCCATAAACTAAAGCCGGTACAGGGTCTTAATGTAATTGGGAAAATTGATATTGACGAAATTAATCCTAAAACAAGACCTCCGAAGAAATCAAAGGAAGAAATAAAACGCGAACATGAAAAACGTGTCCAACAGCGTAAAACAGGTCAACAGGCTCAACAAACGCGTCCGCGCCCGCAGGCTTCTACGACCGCATCTTCCACCGACGATAAATCTGCCGAAAGCAAGCCGAAACGCAAACGCATTCAAAAGAATAAAATTGATATCGCTGCTATTCAAGGCTCTAACTACCGTCGCGACGACCGCGAACGCGAAGGAGGCCGGGACCGCAGTAAACAGCAACGCCAGAAACGACCGTTACGCGTGGAAATCAACGAGGAAGACGTACAAAAGCAGGTAAAGGAGACTTTAGCAAGACTGACAAGCAAACCCGCTAAAGGTAAAGGCGCCAAATACCGACGCGATAAACGAGACCTTGCAGCCCAACGCGAAATGGAAGCTCAGGAAGCTGAAGAACGCGAAAGCAAAGTATTGAAACTCACCGAGTTTGTTACTGCCAACGACCTCGCCAATATGATGGATATCCCTGTTAATAAGGTAATTACTACCTGCTTTAGCATCGGTATCATGGTATCTATCAATCAACGCCTTGACGCCGAGACAATTAACATCGTCGCCGAAGAGTTCGGCTTTACTACCGAATATGTAAGCGCCGACGTCGTTGAGGCTATCACAGAAGAAGAAGACAGCAAGGACGACCTCGTGGAACGCCCGCCGATTGTTACGGTCATGGGACATGTTGACCACGGCAAGACCTCGCTGCTCGACAACATACGCAAAAGTAACGTCATTGCAGGCGAAGCAGGCGGCATCACCCAGCATATCGGCGCTTATAACGTCAAACTGCCCTCTTCCGGCAGACATATCACCTTCCTCGATACTCCCGGGCACGAGGCTTTTACCGCCATGCGCGCCCGTGGCGCTAAAATCACCGATATCGCTATTATCATCGTGGCGGCAGACGACAGCGTGATGCCCCAAACCGTTGAGGCTATCAACCACGCCTCCGCTGCCGGCGTGCCTATAGTGTTCGCTATCAACAAGATAGACAAGCCGCATGCCAACCCCGAAAAAATCAAGGAAGAACTTGCCAATATGAACTACCTTGTAGAAGACTGGGGCGGCAAATATCAGTGTCAGGAAATATCTGCAAAACAGGGCATTGGAGTGCCGGAGTTGCTCGAAAAAGTTCTTCTCGAAGCCGACATGCTGGAACTCAAAGCCAATCCTAACCGCCGCGCAACAGGCTCTATCATCGAATCGTCGCTTGACAAGGGCAGGGGCTACGTAGCCACAGTCCTCGTCAGCAACGGCACGCTGCATCAGGGCGACATAGCCCTTGCAGGCACCCATTACGGACGTATCCGCGCCATGTTCAACGAGCGTAATCAGCGCATCGAAGCCGCCAAACCCTCCGAGCCGGCTATCATTCTCGGTCTCGACGGCGCGCCGACAGCCGGCGACACGTTCAACGTCCTCGAATCGGAACAGGAAGCGCGTGAGATAGCCTCCAAACGCGAACAGTTGCAGCGCGAACTGGGGCTGCGTACCCAGAAACGCTACGGACTGGAAGAACTCGGACGCCGCAAAGCGCTCGGCGACTTCCACGAACTCAACCTTATCGTCAAGGGCGATGTGGACGGCTCGGTCGAAGCGCTTTCGGATTCGCTCATTAAACTGTCCACCGAAGAGGTGCAGGTACACGTCATACACAAGGCTGTGGGGCAGATTTCAGAATCCGACATCGCTTTGGCGGCAACGGCTTCCGCCGTCGTCATCGGCTTCCAGGTACGCCCGTCGGCTCAGGCTCGCAAACTTGCCGACGCCGAAGGGGTTGAAATACGCTTATACTCAATTATCTATGACGCTATCAACGAGGTGCGCGACGCTATGGAAGGCATGTTAGCGCCTGAAATACGCGAAGACATTATCGGCGAAGTAGAAGTGCTCGAAGTGTTCAAGATATCAAAGGTCGGCACTATCGCCGGCAGTATTGTCAAAGAAGGCAAGATACGCCGCAACAACAAAGTGCGCGTAGTGCGCGACGGCATCGTCATCCACACCGGCGACCTCGGCTCCCTCAAACGCTTCAAAGACGAAGTCAAGGAAGTCTTTTCCGGTCAAGACTGCGGTATCTATGTCAACAACTTTAATGACATTCAGGTCGGCGACATCATCGAACCTTTCGACCAGATAGAAATTAAGAAAACTTTATGAACTGGTTAGACATAACAATCCTGATAATACTCGGATTAGGCTTAATAAAAGGCCTTTACGATGGGATGATAAAGCAAATCGTTGCTCTTGGAGCATTGATAGTAGGCATTTATCTATGCAGCAGCGTAGCCGAATGGCTTCATGGCTACCTTGAAGCGCTTGAATGGTTCCCAAAAGGCGGAGTAATGATAGCAAGTTATTTTCTTGGCTTTGTGTTGGTAGTAGCTATTATACTCCTTGCCGGCAATATTGTTAACCGCCTTATCAGCGCTACACCGTTAAGTTTTCTCAATCATCTCGGCGGTGGAGTTTTAGGTTTGGCAATGACCGTGTTGTTTATAAGTCTTATATTCAATGTGATAGAAATGTTCGATACGAACTCCATCATTCTGTCGCAGGAGTTAAAGATAGAATCGAAGTATTATCAATACATTAAAGACCTGATACCCAGCTTCTTCCCAGGCAAACTTTTCCCGTCCGTAAAATAAAGGTTTAAATAATTTGCTGAAAAAATACAGCGAATAATGAATTTTTATTACCTTTGCCCCCGTTTTTTTAACTAATTATTGATTGTATGACTACCATAACTACAAATGAAGTAATTGACTGGGCAAAGCAGTTTCTTGCTCACGCGGGAGAAGAACTGACAGCAGACGAGGTGAAGGAACAGAAAAAGTTCGCCTCGTTAGTACAAACGCCTGAATACAAGACGTTTCTGTCGAAGATGTTAGACGAATCGTCGCAGATACGCAGCGACGTGAAACTCAACCGCCGAGTGCGCCA
>JAISTJ010000012.1 GCA_031272655.1 Tannerella sp. | reverse complement strand
GTTAAAATCCACCGCATGGACTGCCCTAACGCCGGTGAGATGCGCAGCCGCTTCGGGTACCGCATCATCCCCGCCGAGTGGAGCGGCAAAGGCACAAGCGGCTATTCCGTAACCCTGCGCATCATCGGCAACGACGACATAGGCATAGTAACGAACATCACGTCGGTCATCAGCAAAGAGAACAAGGTCTCGCTGCGCAGCATCAATATCGACAGCAACGTCGGTCTGTTTCAGGGCGCATTCACCATCAACATCCCCGACACCGCGTCCCTGACAGTTCTGATGAAGAAGTTACAGGGCGTGAAGGGGGTGAAGAGCGTCAGCCGAATACACTAAAATTCCTCTTTGCGCCCTCATTTTTCCCGTCATTGCGTATCCTTTTTCCCGTCATTGCGAACAACTTACCCCGTCATTGCGACCTTCGCCTACCTCGTCATTGCGAACGAATGTGAAGCAATCCCGAAGAAAATTAAGAATTAAAAATTAAGAATTAAGAGGTTACGTCATTGCGAACAACTTACCCCGTCATTGCGACCTTCGCCTACCCCGTCATTGCGAACGAATGTGAAGCAATCCAGTCAATTAAACCATTCATACCGATTTTTCCGGATTGCTTCGTGCCTCGATTCTTCTTTTTCGCTTGCGGAAAAAATGACGTGGTAAAAATCTTTAATAAAATTTGGCATATAGCGACGATATTATTATCTTTGCAGTCTAAATTAATAACAAACGATAAAATACTTATAATATGCTGAATAATAATGATTTACTGCAATTAAAGCTAAAAAATATCACCGTCGAGCAGGTGCAGGAGCAGCTTAATCGCTTTGTAACGGGGTTTCCTTACCTTGAAATTCAGGCGTCGGCATCGGTCGGCAACGGCATTGTGAAATTGACTGAAAATGAGCAAAATAACTATATCGCCGCATGGGATAAATATTTGATATCCGACATGCGGGTCGCTAAGTTTGTGCCTGCTTCGGGCGCTGCAAGCCGTATGTTTAAGGACTTATTTTCCTTTCTGTCAGCCTCTTACGACGTCCCGACAAGTGCGTTTGAAAAGAATTTCTTTGAACATATCACTATGTTTGCATTTTACGATGTGTTGGATAAGAAATGCGTTGAAAATGAGGGGAAAAATATCGAAATGCTTGTTCAAGAGGGTAATTATAAGGCCGTTGTAGAAAATTTGCTTGAGGCTAAGGGTTTGAATTATGGGGCATTGGCAAAAGGATTGCTGTTGTTTCACAAGTATCCAAACCTTAACAAGGTTCAAAACCTTGTTAAGGTTGCGTTAGAAACCAACCGCACGGCTTTCGGTGAGCATCTTGCGGAAGGGGCGATGTATGCAACGGGTTGGGACAATGTTGTGAGGCTTCATTTCACTGTCTCGCCGGAGCATCAGCCGCTGTTTGAGGAACTTGCAGCAAAGCGGATTCCGTACTACGAGCAGCATTTCGGCGTCAGGTACGACCTTAGTTTCAGCGTCCAGCAGCCGCGCACGGATACTGTCGCCGTTGACCTTGCCAACGCTCCGTTCCGCGATGTTAAAGGGAAGTTGGTCTTTCGTCCGGGCGGGCACGGCGCTCTTATCCGTAACCTTAATGCGCTTGACGCCGACGTCGTTTTTATAAAAAATATTGATAATGTGGTGCCCGACAGCTTCAAACAGCCGACTGTTCATTATAAGAAAGTCCTTGCTGGTCTGCTTGTTACGGTTCAGAAACAGATATTCGACTATGTGCGTCTGATTGACAGTGGCGACTACACGCATCAACAGATAGAAGAAATAATACATTTCGTCCACGACACGCTCTGCATCAGGCATCCTGAGATGAAATACTACGAAGACGCAGAGTTAGCGATATATCTTCGACGCAAGTTGATGCGCCCGTTGCGTGTTTGCGGGATGGTCAGGAACGCGGGCGAGCCTGGCGGCGGACCGTTCCTCGCCAAAGGGCAGGACGGCTCAATCCAGCCTCAGATACTCGAAAGCACGCAGATAGATATGAACAATGAAACGGCAAAGAAAGCTTTCGAGAGCAGTTCGCATTTCAACCCCGTTGACCTCGTTTGCGGGCTAAAAGACGCTTACGGCAAGAAGTATAATCTGCCCGACTTCGTTGATCAAAACACAGGTTTCATATCGCAGAAGAGCAAGGACGGGCGCGAATTGAAAGCCCTTGAGTTGCCAGGCCTTTGGAACGGCTCAATGAGCGACTGGAACACAATTTTTGTGGAAGTCCCCGCAGAAACATTTAATCCCGTAAAAACCGTCAATGATTTGCTAAGAAAAGAGCACCAAAATCTCAGTTAATTGAAAATTTATTTTGTAATTAGTGTGAGTTTCACTATCTTTGCACCCGTTTTTTAGTAAATAATGATGAATTTATACATACGGTTTTGCTTTATAGCTCTCTTTATTTCAATGTTTTCGGCTCAGTCATACTCGCAGAAGTATCCGCGCAGCCCGAAATACGAAGAGTACATAAAGAAGTACAAAGCGTTGGCAATGCAGCAGCAAAAAGAGTATAAAATTCCGGCAAGCATCACTCTTGCGCAGGGATTGCTTGAATCTGCCGCGGGCACAAGTCGTCTCGCTGTCAAAGGCAATAACCATTTTGGGATAAAATGCAAGGAAGAATGGACCGGAGGCAGGATTTATCACACCGATGACGCTCCGGATGAGTGTTTTCGCACATATAATTCGGCTGAAGAATCGTATGTGGATCACTCGCTTTTCCTCGCCAAACGCAAATATTACGTATCGCTTTTCGACCTTGACATATACGACTACAAAGGCTGGGCTTACGGTCTCCAGCAGTGCGGGTATGCCACCGACAAGTCCTACGGCGCCAAGCTTGTCAACCTGATTGAAACTTACGAACTGTATAAATACGACAAGGGCATGACGGACGACAAACGCAAGTTGGCCGATGACATCTATGAAATCAAGGTGAAAACGCCTGACAGGACGGCGCATCCGTCAATGGCTAACTGGAGGCGTCGAATCCACCAGACTAATGATATACATTACATAACCGCGCAGGAAAATGATACTTATGAGAAAATCGCTTACGATACAAGGCTGACTATTAAGCGGTTACTCAAGTACAACGAAGCTACCGGCAACGTCAAACTTAAAGAAGGCGACATCGTGTTCCTGCAGGCGAAGAAGAAATATGCAAGCAAAAACAACAAGCTGCATACCGTCCGCGAAGGCGAGTCATTACACAGCATTTCGCAGCTGTATGGCATGAGGCTCAAGACTTTATACAAACTGAACAAGTTGCCGGATAATTATACACCGGTTCCGGGAGATGTGCTTAAATTACGTAAAAAATGAGCGGCGAGAGGTATAATCTGAGGGGAGTAAGCGCGTCGAAAGAAGATGTTCACAGCGCTATCAAAAATATAGATAAAGGTCTGTATCCTAAGGCTTTCTGTAAGATTATCCCTGATATACTCGGCGGTGATCCCGAATGGTGTAATATCATGCACGCGGACGGCGCCGGCACAAAATCGTCGCTTGCATACCTCTACTGGCGCGAAACGGGCGACCTGTCGGTCTGGAAGGGTATCGCGCAGGACGCGCTGATAATGAACATTGACGACCTGCTGTGTGTCGGCGCTACGGATAATATCCTCGTTTCCAGCACTATAGGGCGGAATAAAAATCTTATCACGGGAGAAGTTATTTCTGCCATAATCAATGGCACGGAAGAGTTGCTCGCCGAACTGCGCGCATTGGGCGTCGGCGTTTACGGCGCCGGTGGTGAGACTGCCGATGTGGGCGATTTGGTGCGGACGATAATCGTGGACAGCACCGTTACATGCCGTATGCGGCGTAGCGATGTTATTGATAATGCCAATATCGCCATCGGAGACGTGATTGTGGGACTTGCTTCTTTCGGGCAGGCTACATACGAAAAGGCTTACAACGGCGGGATGGGCAGCAATGGCCTGACCTCCGCACGACACGATGTTTTTGCCCACTATCTCGCGGAGAAATATCCGGAAAGCTATGACCCGTCGGTGCCTGCGGAATTGGTTTATTCGGGCGGTTTGGAGCTGACGTCGCCCGTTGATTTTTCCGAATCCCTGACCGTCGGAAAGTTAGTCTTGTCCCCGACCCGCACATACGCGCCGGTGATAAAAAAACTCTTAGATACGATGCGCAGTGAGATTCACGGCATGGTACATTGTTCCGGCGGCGCCCAGACAAAAATACTCCATTTCATTGATAATGTGAGGGTTGTGAAAGATAATCTGTTCCCTATTCCGCCGCTGTTCCGCATCATTCAACAACAAAGCGGCACCGACTGGGCAGAGATGTACAAGGTGTTCAACATGGGGCACCGTTTCGAGATATACCTCCCGCCACCGCTTGCAGACGAGGTTATCGCCATAAGCAAATCGTTCGGCATTGACGCACAGGTTGTCGGACGGGTTGAGCGCTCTCCAAACGGGGATAAAGAGTTGATAATCAATAGCGAGCTTGGGGATTTTAGATATTAGATTTTAGATATTAGATTTCAGATATTAGATTTTAGGGTTCAACACGAAGGCGCGACATCATAAAGACACGACGTTGAATAAATTCTTTCTGCCCTCCTGTCGTTCTGTCTTCGTGTTAAAACCACTATTCACTAACGTAAATGAACATATTAAACAAACTTGAAGGCTTGGCGAGCCGTTTTGACGAGGTCTCGACGCTGATAACCGACCCGTCGGTAATAGCGGATCAGCCCCGTTACGTCCGCTTGACAAAGGAATACAGCGAATTGGAACGCCTGATGGCTGTCCAAAATAAATATGTCCGGACGCAGAAAAACATCAAAGATGCACTTGAAATACTTGATAATGAGCAAGATGCAGAATTGCGGAAAATGGCGAACGACGAACTCGCCCTTTCCCAGCAGCAACTGCCTGAATTAGAGGAAGAAATCAAACTCTTGCTCATCCCAGCTGACCCTGAAGACGGCAAGAATGCGATAGTAGAGATACGCGGCGGAACAGGCGGCGATGAAGCGGCTATTTTTGCCGGAGATTTGTTCAGGATGTACACCAAATACTGTGAGATAAAAGGCTGGACAGTAAGTATTTCCAGTTTCAGCGAAGGTGCAATCGGCGGTTTTAAAGAGATAATTTTCTCGGTATCAGGTGAAAACGTTTATGGCACAATGAAATACGAATCGGGTGTACATCGTGTCCAGCGCGTGCCGCAAACCGAGACGCAGGGTCGCATTCATACCTCCGCAGCAACGGTGGCAGTGCTGCCCGAAGCCGATGAATTTGACGTAGAAATCAACGAAGGCGAGATACGTTGGGACACGTTCCGTTCAAGCGGCGCCGGCGGTCAGAACGTCAACAAAGTCGAATCGGGCGTCCGCCTGCGTTACAACTGGAAAAACCCCGTAACAGGCGCTACGGAAGAGATTCTGATAGAATGTACCGAGACGCGCGACCAGCCGAAAAACAAAGAACGCGCCCTGAGCCGCCTGCGCACGTTCATCTACGACCGCGAACATCAGAAATACATTGACGACATCGCCTCGCGCCGCAAAACAATGGTCTCAACAGGCGACCGCTCGGCTAAAATCCGCACATACAACTATCCGCAGGGGCGCATCACCGACCACCGCATCAATTATACCATCTATAACCTCGCCGCTTTCATGGACGGCAATATTCAAGACGTCATTGACCACCTGATAATAGCCGAAAACGCCGAAAGAATCAAAGAAGCCGCGTTATAAATTGACTTTTCCCGACAGCGGGACAAAGTCCCGTCATTGCGAGGAACGAAGCAATCCAGAAAAAAAGAAACTGTATTTCTTCATCGCATTTGCTTTTCCATTTGCGGAAAAAATACCTGCGAGAAATTTTTTGCATTTTTTTTGGCGGTACGTGATATTTTTGTTATTTTTGCACTTCAATTCATCACTCATCATTCATCACTAAAAACTATGGCAAAGTATCTTGACCCAAAGAACGATTTGATTTTCAAACGGATATTCGGAACACATAAACATCTGTGTATCAGTTTGTTAAATAGCATGTTGCCGTTTGACGAGGATCACAGGATTGTTGATATAACCTATAATCCTACCGAGTTGTTGCCGGAAATTAACGTCCTGAAAGACTCCATCGTGGATGTGCGCTGTACGGACGTCCTTGGGCGGCATTTTATCGTCGAGATGCAGATGTACTGGACTGACATTTTCAAACAACGTATATTGTTCTATGCGTCAAAGGTTTACATCAGCCAGCTTGATGCAAGCAAATCTTACGATACCCTTGAACCGGTCTATGCCCTGACGTTCGTTGACCAAAACTTCGAGAAAGAGCCGGACATGAAGGACGAATACATGCATCACTACAAGATAGTGAACATAGCGCATACCGAGAAACAAATCAAGGGCTTGGAGTTCATTTTCGTGGAGCTGCCTAAATTCAAGCCGCAGAACCGCGTTGAGAAGAAGTTGCACGAATTGTGGTTGCGCTTCCTGACGGAGATAGACGAAAGTACGGAAACAATACCGGCAGAATTGCTTGAAAATGAGGAAGTTAAAGAAGCCATCCAATATACCGAGCAAGCCGCCTACACAAAAGCGCAGTTAGAAGCCTACGACGCCTACCGTGACCGTGCCTTGAAAGAGCGCAGCGCCATCATTGACGCCTTGAAAACAGGCGAGGTGATAGGGCTTCAGAGGGGTAAAACAGAAGGACGAGCAGAAGGACGAGCAGAAGGGCGAGCAGAAGGCAGAGCGGAAGGCAGGGCGGAAGGCGAAGCGATAGGGCGAGAAAAAGGTAAAGAAGAGGCCAACCGCGAAACAGCCCGCAAATTAAAAGCAATCGGCATGCCGTTAGAGCAAATCAAAAGCATCACCGAACTGAACGAGGAACAAATCAACGGACTATAGAGTTAAGAACTAATAACTAAGAGTTAAGAGAATTTTAGATTGCATGCTTTCCGCATGTAATCTTGATACATCTCTGCATCGTGTCTTCGTGCCTTTGTGTCGTCGTGTTGAAATCATAAATAGTTTATGAGTTTGCAGTTTGATGTTTTCAGTTCTTAATTCTTAATTGAAATGGATTGCTTCGTTCCTCGCAATGACGGTGGCGTGAGATTGCTTCGTTCCTCGCAATGACGGGAATACTTACAACTCTTAGTTTTCAGTTTTCAGTTCCTACTAATTCTTAATTCTTAACTCACCACTCATCACTCTTAACTCTTAATTCTTAATTCTTAATTCTTAATTCTGAAAGTCATCCCTGTATCCACCGCACATAAGCGAAGTCCATGCGGTGCGGCAGGCGCTCGTTGTACGGATAGACGCGGATGCCGACCTTGTAATGCCCGAACTCGGACGTCGTGCGGCGCAACTCGAAGAAGAGCAGCGAGCCGTCTTCTTTCTTCAACTCGAAAGGCTCTGACGAGACGAACTCAATGCGGTGATTGTCAGGGTTCTCGTGGGCATAAACGAGGTCTATGCCCAGCATGCTCTTCAGGTCTTTGCGGTTGATGACGATTTCTATCAGATTGTCGTCGCCAACGAGCGACTGCGATGATTTGGAACTCAGCCGCAGCGCTTCCACCTGAAACGACGACCAGTGCGCCGCCACTTCCTTCTTCCATGCGGCAAGTTGGCGCGCTTCCGCGTATTTGTTGGCGGTCAACAGCGCCGAGCGGTCGGCGAGTTTGTGGTAGAAACGCTCGAAGTAGTCGTCCATCATGCGTTTCATAGTGTAGTCGGGCGCGATTTGCGACATCGAGTTCTTGATATACTGCACCCATTCGGGCGAGTAGCCCTTGGTGTTTTTGGCGTAGTAGAGCGGAATTATCTCGTCTTCAAGCAGATGGTATATCGTGGCGGCGTCGAGTTGGTCCTGGTACTGCTGGTTGTCGTAGGTGCGTTTGTCGGTCAACGCCCAGCCTGCGCCTTCGCGGTAGCCTTCGTACCACCAGCCGTCAAGCACGGAGAGGTTCAGCACGCCGTTCATCTCTGCCTTCTCGCCCGATGTGCCGGAGGCTTCGAGCGGTCGGGTAGGGGTGTTTATCCACACGTCAACGCCTGATATTAAGCGCCTTGCGAGGCTCATGTCGTAGTTTTCGAGGAAGATAATTTTACCCAGAAACTCCGGTCGCCGCGAAATCTCTACTATATGTTTGATGAGACCCTGACCGCCGCCGTCTGCCGGATGCGCCTTGCCGGTGAAGACGAACTGCACCGGATATGTCTCATTATTAACGATTTGTTTCAGGCGCTCAAGGTCGGTGAAGAGCAGGTGAGCGCGTTTGTAGGTAGCAAAACGGCGTCCGAAGCCGAACAGCAGGGCATTGGGATTGATGCGGTCGAGGATGGTTACAACCTTCGACGGGTCGCCCTGATTCTTCAGCCAGTTCTCGGTGTATTGCGTCTTGATGTACTCTATCAGTTTCTTTTTCAGCGCCTTACGTATCTCCCATATCTCTGCGTCGGGGACTTGCTGTATCTTTTCCCATAAACGCTTGTTGCTCTGGTCGTTGAAGAAGGTGTTGTCGAACCTTTCGTGGCAGAAGCGTTTCCACTCGGTAGCCATCCATGTTGGCAGGTGAACGCCGTTAGTAACGTAGCCAACGTGCAGTTCTTCAGGGAAATAGCCCTTCCAGAGGGGGGCGAACATGCTGCGCGATACCTTGCCGTGAATAAGGCTGACGCCGTTTGCCTCCTGACAGGTGTTCAGCGCGAAGGTACTCATGCAGAACTTCTCGTTGGTGCCGGGGTTGGTGCGCCCCATGTCTATAAATTCCTGCCACGTAATACCCAGTTTTTCAGGGAAATGTCCCATATATTTGCCGAAGAGCGCCTCGTCGAAGTAGTCATGTCCTGCGGGGACGGGGGTGTGGACGGTATAGAGCGACGAAGCCCGCACCACTTCAAGGGCTTCGTTAAATTCAAGTTTGTCGTCGCGGATGTAATCCACTAACCTTTGGGCGTTTATCAGTGCGGCATGCCCTTCGTTGCAGTGATAGACCTGCGCTTTGATGCCTAACTTGTTGAGCAGCAATATGCCGCCAACGCCGAGCATGTATTCCTGTTTCATACGGTTCTCCCAGTCGCCGCCATAGAGTTGATGCGTGATAGAGCGGTCCCATTCGCTGTTTTCGGGAATGTCGGTGTCCATCAGGTAGAGCGGTATGCGTCCTACGCTGACCTTCCAGATATGGGCATAGACAATGCGGTCGTGGAACGGCACTTCGAGCAGCATAGGCTCGCCGCCGCCGTTGAGCAGTTGCGTCAAGGGCAGCGAGGCAAAGTCCTGCGCCTCATAGTTGGCTATCTGCTGCCCTTCCATAGAGAGCGACTGCGTGAAATAGCCGTAGCGATAGAGGAAGCCGACCGCCGTGAGGTCAACGTTGCAGTCGCTCGCCTCCTTGAGGTAGTCGCCCGCCAGAATGCCCAATCCGCCGGAATATATCTTCAGGATGTTCGTCAAACCGTATTCCATGCTGAAATAGGCGACAGAGGGGCGCGTGCGGTCTTTCGCGGCGCTTATGTAGTTCTGAAACAGGTCGTAAACGTAGCCTATCTTCGACATCATCGCGCCGTCGGCAAGTATTTCCTTAATACGCTTATTAGAAAGCCTTTGCAGCGTGGATACGGGGTTGCCCTCCGTCGCTTTCCACAGTTTCGGGGCTATTTCGCCGAACAGTTTGGCGCCCTGATGGTTCCATACCCACCAGAGGTTGTTTGCTATTTCGTTCAGCATCGACAGTTGCTCTGGCAACTTGGTGTATGAATAGACGTCTTTCCAAATCTGTTCATTTGAGTTAGTAGTCGGAATTTTCATTTTTACTTATTTTTTAGTTCTGTTTATTGAATATTCAAAAGCGTTGTTGAACGCAGATTGGTAATATGTTATGAAGTGTTTCCACTGGGCTTTTTCGGCTATGCGGAAACAGTTCCGGCGGATTGCATCTCTGACATCGGCTTTGCTTGAAATTTTCATAAGATACCGGATATTAGCGCTTACAGCATCCGTTACGTCGAAATAATTGTCATCCGTGCGGTGGATTACCGCGACGCCTTCGGAGACGTCGTTGCCGGATAGCTGCGATTTAGCCCATATCCCAAAACCCGCAAGGTCGGTCGTGATTGTTGGCACGCCGAAAGCGACGCTCTCAAGCGGTGTATAACCCCAAGGCTCATAGTATGAGGCAAATACGGTGGCATCCATGCCGGTCAGCAAGTCGTAATACGAGAGGTTGAAGATGCCGTCGCGGCTGTCCAAATAGCAGGGAGCGAAGATAATACGCAGATTATCAGGAAATTTATTCGTAAAACCGAGCGAAAGGATGTAATTTATGATCGTGTCGCTCTGCATGTTATGCAACCAGTGTGTGATGAAGGGCGTTTGAAGTCCCGCTTCATTGGCGACGCCGGCGTTTTTTGCCTTAACAGGCTCTGTTACAAGCATATACTTTAAATCATCTCGCGGCGCGTAAACCCAAGCCGGAATCATTATGAAAGCGACGATTTCGCGTTCGAGGTCGGCGCCGCGAAGTTTGTTAATAGCGTCTATAAAGACGTCTATCCCCTTGTTGCGATACTCGTACCGCCCGCTTGTACAGACGAAAAACGCATCTTCCGCCACTTCGTTTCCCGTCAGCGCTGCGACAACCTGCGACAGCCTCTTGCGGGCTTCGCGCCTTGCTGTGTCGTAAGCCGCGCCCGCTTCCGGCACAAACCCGCTCTCAAAACCGTTCGGCACGATATTGTCGGGCGCCTTGCCGAGCAACCGGCGGCACTCTTCGGCCGTTATCTCGCTCACAGTAGCAAAGCAATCGGCAAACATAGCCGTCTGTTTCTCAAGCGAATGTTTAGCCAGCACGTTCAGTTCGCGCGCCATCTGGTCGCCGTTGTAAGCGTCAAGGTGGCTGTAGAGCGGCTTGTTGTTGCATGCGATAGAGCGCCCTGTCGTTGTGGCATGGGTAATGAACATTGTGGCGATCTTCGGAACGTGGAGCCTCGTGTAAAGCGCCCCCATTCCAAGCATCCACTCGTTGAAAAGCGCTATAACATTCTTATTTTCAAGCTTATAGTAATTATAAAAATTTTCTATAACTATTCCTGCGGCATAAGCGAAGATGCACGATTCGTCGTAGTCGCCGTAGGCATGTGATGAATCAACGCCAAACTTTTCCCACATTTCATAATACAGCGAATCCCTTTTATCGAAGAACGTTTTGAAATCTACGAGCGCTACAACCGGCTTTCCGGGCGCGCGCCATCTGCCTGTGCGAACTCTCAAATTTAAAGGCAATGTAGCTTTCCAATCTGCAAACAGCCCTTCGTCAGCCTTGAAATCAACGGGATTATTGCCGAGATCAGGGCCAATATACACCAATTTGTCGCCGTATTTTGCAGTCAGGGTATGTGCACGCGAAGACAGCACTGTGTAGATGCCGCCAACCTTGTTACATACCTCCCAACTGCATTCAAAGATATAATCGGGTTCAATCATTTCGCCTTGTTTAAAAAAATAAGCCGCAAAGGTAGGTAATTTTTCTCATTTATGCAAAAAATATTTAAAAACGCGCTGAGATTTCAAAAAAAGAAGTAATTTTGCGCCGTAAAGCAATACTATTAATTTTATGGAAAAGAAAGACTTGTTGAGGATAAGCATGATTCAGTCGCACATCATTTGGGAGGATGTGGACGAAAATATCGCATACTATGGCGAACTGTTGCGGCGGGTAAAGGGTCGCACCGACCTCGCTGTGCTGCCGGAACTGTTTACTACAGGCCTGTCCATGCGGACAGCCGACCTGTCGGAACCTGTTACGGGCAGGACTGTTGCAGCTCTGAAAAAATACGCCGCCGATTATAAACTTGCCATTACCGGCAGTTTTATGGCGTCGGACAACGGAAAGTGCTATAACAGAGCGTTTTTCATTACTCCCGACGGCAAAGAGTATTATTACGATAAACGCCACCTTTTCAGCATGGCAGGTGAAAGCGAATGTTTCTCTGCCGGTCATAAACGGCTTATAATCAATTATCTCGGTTGGAATATATGTCCGCTTGTCTGTTATGACCTGCGTTTCCCTGTCTGGAGCCGGAACGTCGGCAACGAGTACGATTTGCTGATTTACGTCGCCAACTGGGCTGAATCGCGCAAGAAAGTTTGGAAGACACTGCTTCAGGCGCGGGCTATTGAGAACATGTGCTTTGTCTGCGGAGTGAACCGCATAGGCGTTGATGCCCGCGAGTTCAAGTACCACGGCGGCTCGGTGATATATTCCCCCAAAGGCAAGAAACTTTATACTGCCGGCGAAAAAGACGCCCTGACCGTAACAGGCATCATCAAACGCGAAGACCTTGATAGTCTGCGTAGTAAGTTCCCAGCATGGCAAGACGCCGACAAGTTTCAACTTATTTCAATTAAGAATTAAGAGCGGTGAATGATGAATTAAGAATTAAGAATTAAGAATTAAAAATTAAGAGTTAAGAACTGAAAACATCAAACCTCAAACTCATAAACTATAAACTCAAAAACTTCAAACTTCAAACTTCAAACTCATAAACTCATAAACTCATAAACTAACAATCAATTCCTAACAACAACTTTAACGCTTTCGCCGCCGCAGCGGACAAAATATATCCCTGCCTTAATGTTCTCAATACTAAACGCAAAGGGCGCTAAGTTCTTAAGACGCAAAGAATTATCATCTTCGCGGCTTTGAGTCGTTCCGTTCTTAGCGTTCAGTATATTTTCCTGTAAATTCTGAAAATTCTGTAATTCTGTAAATGAAGAATAAACAAGCCGTCCCATCAAATCAAACACCTCGACTCTGTCGCAAGTTGCCCCGCGAACGGATATTGTTCCCGGTGCACTGCACCATGCAAAGAAGGATTCGGGTTCTGAAACGACCTCATTACCAACCGGCGCCGTCCGGAACTCAAGTGTAAACCTCTCGGCAACCTCGCCGCTGCGGGATGAGAAGTAATAGATCCCGCCGCCATTGAGTTTGAATTCCTTGTTTGCGAGCTTGTCAACAAACCAGACAGCAAGCGTGTCGCAACC